>CAZIVK010000380.1:0-2006 GCA_964542515.1 uncultured Oscillospiraceae bacterium
TTCTGTCGTGCTCCTAAAACAGATCCGCACCATAGACAAACGCAGGTTAAAAGAAAAAATGGGTCGGATAGATGAATCTCTTATGAATCGGATAGACAGCGCCATAGCAATCAGCTTCGGACTCGGAGGTTAATATACCAAGAAATACAAAGAGGTGGATAAAATGTTGCCGAGAAAATGGGTTATCGGGGTTTCTTCTGTACTGCTTATAGTGCTGCTTTTTGCAGGGTACATGGCGGTGGCGGCTGAATACGGGTCAAAAACTGATCCTTTAGTGACGTTAAGTTATATAGAGGAGCTTCTCCCGGAATTGCGTCAGACCATAGATAACGCAATCAGTCAAAAGACTAAAGAGTTTGATACAACTATTGAGACAAAGGCAAAAGACGTCCTATCACAGATTGACGCCAAAATTGCACAGTTTGAAACTCAATACTCTGCAGATATTGCAGACGAAACCTTTGTCCAAAAAGTAGCGGATGCAGTGGCCGCACAGATCGGGTCAACCGGTGGCGCTCCTTCTGGAAGTTCAGGCAACCTTTTTGAGGTCGTCAGAATACCCAGTGGCCAGACCGTCATAGGTGACATTGGCACTGAAATCCTTTGGCGCATAGGTTCTGCAACCTGCGTGTCCCCGGGAACCCCCGGACTCATAGACATATCCACAGGTGGTGACCTTGCAGCAGGTGCCCAGTTACAGCAAAACCACGTCTATGTTGTAACAGTAACAGACCGCGGCTTTAAAGCCACATCGGACTGCGTCATTCTAATTAAAGGCACCTACGTCACAAAATAGACCACATAAACAACAAGCTCTATATACATCAAAATGATTTCTTTAAGTTTGGTGCATATTAGGGCTTGTTTTTTTATGTCGAATAGGTTAGAATAAGTTCATATTTGATATTGTGTTTCCAATATAATCTGGACGTTATGGGTCCTAAGTCTCTACCGAACAACCGTTATTTGTTCGACTATTGGAAAGGTGCTGTAAGTGCCTTTTTGTAGTTGACGTAGAGATATTCTCTCCGTCTTTTTTTATTTGAAGCAGACAATGTCTATTTTTGGGAGGAAGATAATAAATGGAGAAATTCTTCAAGTTAAAGGAAAATGGAACCAAAGTCTCAACTGAAATCATAGCTGGTTTCACAACGTTCTTTGCAATGGCATACATCATGTTTGTCAACCCGGATATGCTATCGCAGACCGGAATGCCCTGGCAGGCAGTATTCCTTGCAACTATCATTGCATCAGCAACCGGAACTCTCGTTATGGGTCTCTTTGCGAACGTCCCATATGCCCAGGCACCTGGTATGGGTCTCAACGCATTCTTCACCTTTACTGTAGTATTTGCTCTCGGTTTCTCATGGCAACAGGCTCTGGCTATGGTATTTCTTTGCGGACTAATAAACATATTTATTACCGTCACAAAACTCCGCAAACAGATCATTAAGTCAATCCCAAGAGGACTTCAAAACGCAATAGGCGGCGGAATTGGTATCTTTATTGCATACATCGGAATTAAAAATGCCGGACTCCTCAGCTTCACTTCCGACCCCGGCCAGAACATTGTCCTGGATAGCGGAACTGTTATTGCTAACTCAAGCATAGTACCTGCACTTGTTAACCTTAACACAGCTGGTGTACTACTTGCTCTTATAGGACTTGTTATTACAATAGTTCTCTTAGTTCTTAAGGCAAAGGGTGCAATCCTAATTGGTATAGTCGCCACCACAATTATTGGTATCCCAATGGGAGTCGTTGATGTATCAACAATAGGAGCCACCGGTGGTCTGGGTGAAGCATTCAGCCAACTCGGAACAACTTTCGGTGCTGCTTTTGGAAAAGACGGATTGATATCCCTCTTTGCAGATCCTGCTAAAATTCCTCTCGTACTCATGACAATATTTGCTTTCAGCTTGTCAGACACCTTTGACACAATTGGTACCTTTATCGGAACAGGTCGCAGAACCGGTATCTTTAGTGAAGAGGATGAGTTGGCCATG
>CAZIVK010000381.1:0-2000 GCA_964542515.1 uncultured Oscillospiraceae bacterium
AGGCCTTCAAAATAGGGTAATTAAATTGTATCGTTTTCGTAGTGATTATATCATAAACCTTGTTGACTTCTGTTTTTCCAACAAGGGTGATGCGCGTCAACAGTTCGCTTACTTCTTGAGGCGTGTAATACTCTCCGCCACTTTTACCGGCATTGGAGGCATACATCCCCATAAGAAATTCGTAGGCATCTCCAAAGGCATCAATGGTGTTGTCCCGATAGTCGCCTAGTTTCATTTCACCTACGCCGTTCATAAGTTTGACGATCTTTTCATTTCGCTTGGCAACGGTGCCGCCTAGCTTGTTACTGTTGACATCGATATCGTCAAATAAGCCCTTGAAGTTGTCCTCACTTGGCCCACCTTGGGCAGAGCTTTCAATACTGCGGAATACCTTTTCCAGTGTTTCATTTAGGTTCTCGTCTGCCGCTGCTTTTTCCCTCACATTCTGAAAAAGCTCCCTTGGCAAGATAAAAAAACCTCTGGTCTGGACCAAATCCTCGCGGGCTTCTTCTGCATCGGTGTCCGTGAGCTTTATATAATCAAAATCTGTGTTTCCGGCTTCATGCTCGCCTCTGTTTATGTAGTCAGTCAAGTTTTCAGATATATATCTATAAAACAGCATACCAAGAACATATTGTTTAAAGTCCCATCCGTCCACACTACCCCTAAGATCATTTGCAATACTCCATATGGTGCGGTGTAGCTCCGCGCGTTCCTGCTCTTTTCTGTTATCAGCCATTGTTTTGTTTCTCCTCTTTCTGTTTTGGTAAAAAATCCATGACATTGCAAATATAGCACTCTAAAGCGGTACATATTTTCTGAAGAATTTCCGTATTTACATTTTCATTTCGTCCAAGATTCGTGATGGTAACCGAACTTACCCGGATAGGCGTTGTATGTCTTCTTTTTCATGTTTTTATCAATCATTAGCATCCATAACTTGTTGTGACATATCTCCATCTTTGCACCACCTGCATAATATATCTAATATAACATATATCCAATATTATATCATCAAACCCTGACAAAAACAAAAAGGAATATGAACATGCAAAGGCCAAAACCGTGTTACAGAACTACAGCAATTCCTTGAAAGCACACAAGAAAAATTCCTCAATGCTGAACACTTCCTGTCACTGGTGCAGAAGTATACAGACATCAAGGAATCGGATGCAGAGATTATATGACAGTTTATTGAGAAAATAATTGCATACAATGCAGAGAAGATCTACGGTCACAGGCAGCAGCATATTAAAGTAATTTTTAACTGTATTGAAGCAGTGGAAATTCCAAAACCTCAAGAAAAAAGGCATAGCCGATATCTAAACCGACTATGCCGTGTTTTTATACTATTTTGCTAGTTGCTCTATTACTTCTTCAATGTCTGGGAGCTCGCTCATTCTGTAGATTTTGAACCAGAGAAGCTTACCCTCCTCATCAACAATGAAGTTTGCTCTTTTGGACATGCCGTACTCATCATAGAAAATGTCGTAATCACTTGAGACCTTACCGTGTGGCCAGAAGTCTGCCAGTATCTTTACATTATTTAGACCCAATGCAGCAGCCCAAGCTGCTTTTGAAGGCTGTGGGTCAACGCTGAGGCCTAGTGGAACGGTATTTAGGTCTGCTAACCTCTGGTGGTTTCTTTCTAGTGCTCTCATCTGGTCTGTGCAGACGCCGGTCCATGCTAATGGATGCCATGAGAGAAGAACCTTCTTGCCCTTAAAACTGCTAAGTGTTACGTCTTCATTGTTTTGATCCTTCAATGTAAAATCCGGAACCAGGTTACCTAAAGTTAGTTTTGTCATATATATCAATCTCCTTTATATTGGGAATGTCAGTTTATTTTTTACTTGAGTTGATTATATACTTTAATTTCAGGCGGCTCAGTGACATTATCACACAGTGTGTTTAATAAATGTTCCACTCCGCAGTTCATCAAATGCATGGTTCAATTCTGCGCGGGTGTTCATTACTATGGGGCCTCCCCAAGCAACAGG
>CAZIVK010000382.1:0-1996 GCA_964542515.1 uncultured Oscillospiraceae bacterium
TTTGGTGGAGGAGGGCGGATTTGAACCACCGAAGTCACTGACAACAGATTTACAGTCTGCCCCCTTTGGCCACTTGGGTACTCCTCCATATGGAGCTGGTGATCGGACTTGAACCAACAACCTGCTGATTACAAATCAGCTGCTCTGCCAATTGAGCTACACCAGCAAGTTCAGACGGCTTACATATCATAGCATAACCGCAAAATTGTGTCAAGTCTTTTCTTCACGCTTCTGCTCCCTATATTCGGCAGGTGTCATGGAAAACTTCCTGTTAAACACAGAATAGAAAAAGGACATGTTGGAAAAACCGACGGACTGCGCAACATCAGAAATTATCATGTCACTGTTGGTAAGTAGGAATGCCGCCTGATTCATACATATCTCATGTTTAATGGCTGTAAAGCTGTGACCCGTAGTCTTAGCCAGTAAGGTACTGAGATAGCTGGGCGAGTACCCAAAACGTGCTGCTGTTGTTTTTAGCGTGGCGGTTTTATAGTTCACTTCCATGTACCTAAGTATTGCCCTTATGTTGGATACCCCATCAGCGGTACGCAATATTTTCCTGCCTCCACCGCTCCGCCATACCCTAAAAAGTTGGTTAAACAGTAGCTGGATAAGGCTTTCTATTACTGCTGCAGAACAGATATCGGGCTCTATGTATTCACCAACTATAGATGTAACAAGTCCCCGCACCCTTTCATCATTCCCGGTGTGGATAGCAATATATCTACCAAAGGCATCAGGGCGGTACAAGGCGTTTGTAAAAAACTCAGAAAAGAGAGTATTTTCTAAGAGGTGTGCCAGAAAGCAATGACTAAACATCTCCTTGTGCATCAAAAAGTTTAATGCAATATCACTATCTGTTGTCGCCTCTATAGAGTGGTTAATTTTTGTATCAAGCAGACAGATTGCTCCCTTGTCCAGGGTTATTTTCTCACTGTCAATTAACTGAGTGATGCTTCCATCATAAACGTACATCATTTCAAAGTAGTCATGCCCATGTTCAGGCACCGCCAAATCCCTACCGTGATATAAAATTTTAAAGCTCTCACCAGGCACATGGTTCATCTGTGCGATGAAGAGCCTTGTACCTAACATCTTGCTATTTATTTCCTGCCCAATTAATCTGTCAGCATAAGCTCTGCGTATATAAGAGTCCACCGCTTTAGCGTCCACTCAGTTACACCCCCTTCAAGATCTAAGCTGTTTAAAAAAGCCGGTCAAGAGAGCTGAGCTCTCCTCTTTCATTACGCCCTTTACAACCTCAGGACGGTGGTTAAAACTTAATTCAAAGAGGTCCGTGACGCCTCCACAGGCACCGCCCTTTGGGTCCTCCGCCCCAAAGTAGACCCAGGGTATTCTTGCGTTTATAATAGCTCCTGCGCACATGGGGCACGGCTCAAGGGTAACAAACATGGACGCCTTCCATAACCTCCAGCCACCAAGAGTGCGACAGGCCTCATTTATTGCCTCAATTTCAGCATGAGCCAAAGCGTTCTTGCCCCGCTCCCTGCGGTTTCTTCCGGAACCGACAATTTTTCCGTCCCAAACCACAACACACCCTACAGGAACCTCCCCCTCAGATGCTGATAACTTTGCAAGCTCCAACGCCGCGCGCATGTATCCCTCTGCTTCAATCTCACTAACCTTTGATATTTTCAACTATTAGCCTCCAGGTTCATAGTTTTTACTCTTTATACTATACATAATACCATATACTTTGGCACAAAACCAAGTGTTTATGGTCTCAAGGTCAATTTTATCATATTTCTAAGATTTATGTTGACAAACATTCTTTTCTCTAATATAATACTCCTTGCCCTGTAAAAACGGGGTACATGGCGGCATAGCTCAGCTGGCTAGAGCATTCGGTTCATACCCGACAGGTCGTTGGTTCAAATCCGACTGCCGCTACCACTATGGCCCGTTGGTCAAGCGGTCAAGACACCGCCCTTTCACGGCGGAATCAGGAGTTCGATTCTCCTACGGGTCACCA
>CAZIVK010000383.1:0-1996 GCA_964542515.1 uncultured Oscillospiraceae bacterium
TAAAAGGCATAAACCCGATAAATCCAACTTTTAGTTTTTTCATAGCTACACTCCTTAACACATATACTCCTATCGCTTAATATATTCCTTCTAATAATATCATCTTAAACACTGATGTATGTATAACAAAAAGGACAGGTCTAAACGTTTATGTAGCAAAAACACGACAAAAAGATCCCCCGTTCAATCAATGAACGGGGGATAAGTATTTATTAGTACTACTCCGGTCTTTCAGAGTATTGAGGCTGGGCAGCTGTTATATCTACCCATTCCACGCGGCGTCCGCGTATTTCTGCCACCTGTATTTTAAGGCCATTATATTCAAGTTCGGGAACAGCGTCCCCCTCCTCGGGCAGTTCACCCAGAAGGCCGAGAGCCAATCCACCGATTGTTTCGTAGTCCTCATCAATTTCACCGAGGTCAAGGTTTTCCAGATCCTCTATGGGTGTTATACCACGGATTCTCCACTTGTTTTCACCAAGTGGGATGACGTCAAGCTCGTCTCCGTTCTCCGGGTCATCATTGAGGTCTCCAACGATCTCCTCTAGTATATCACTCATTGTAAGAATACCGCTCACTCCGCCATAGTCGTCAACTACAACGGCAAACTGGTTTTTGGTGCGCTGCATATTCCTAAAGAGCAGATCAACTTTAACTGATTCAGGAACAAAGTATGCGGGTTTTGCATATGTGCTGAGCTCTTCAGTGTCCGCAACACCTTTACGTACTGCGGTGTAGAAGTCCTTTAGTGACATGACACCAACTACATCATCAACGTCATCATCACAAACCAGCATACGCGAGTGATTTGAGTTTTGGAAACTGTGCTCCCACTCCTCAACGGAGTCGGATTTCCAGAGAATGTGGACATCTGTGCGGTGAACCATGATGTCCTCAGCGGTTATATCATCAAAAGCAAAAATGTTTTCAATCATGGTCATTTCGGTCTGATCTATTGTACCACTTTCTGTTCCGGCACCAATCATCATGAGTATTTCCTCTTCAGTTACACGCTCGGCGTTGTCATTGGGATCAATTCTGAAGAGCCTCAACATGATATTTGTGGAAAAGGATAATAACTTTACCACTGGTCTCAAGACAATTGAAAGGCCATAGATCAAATTTGCAAAGGCCATTGCAAGCTTTTCGGGCCTTTTCATGGCTATACGCTTGGGTACCAACTCACCAAACACTAATGTGAGGAAAGATAGTATCAAGGTAATAAGAATAACTGAAACGGCGTCCAGCGTTGCTGGAGAAAGACCTATTCCAATATCCATAGCCCATTTTACGAGAAAATATGAAAAGTTGTTTGCGGCAAAAGCACTTCCAAGAAAGCCCGCCAATGTAATCCCTATCTGGATAGTAGAGAGAAATGTTGTGGGCTGTTCCGTTAGCTTTGCCAACCTTACAGCGCGCTTATCACCTGACAGTGCCATCTGCTTGAGTGAGATGTCCCTGATAGATATAACCGCTATTTCTGCACTTGCAAATACGGCATTGAGTAAAATAAGAATGACTTGTAGCAACAATTGCCCAGGTAAATCGTCCGCTGACAAAAAACCATCACCTTTCGTGACTATAATATTACTCCTAAGGAGCATTAGTTATCATAAAGTATACCATTTTTCAAAACCCTGCACAAGGTTCAATTCCCCTTGTCAAATCAATAAATTCCGCAAATAAACGCATTCTGCTCCGTTTACCTCTCTAATCATTGCCGTTTCTTTCGTTTTATGCCTTTTACTCACTTTATTGCACTTTATAAGTTGATGACTCAACCTGATATGATAAAATATAGCTGAGCCGGAGATGAATATCCGCATGTGGATAAAGGGTGGACTTTTGTCCTGAAATTGCAGCTGAACTGTCGTAATTTCGCATTGACTGCATATCTTTGGAAATATATACTTAATGAAATAGGACATTTAGTTATAGTGAAATACATATAAAGGAGAAAAAACATGAAAAAATTTAAGCTCGGATGGATACTTTT
>CAZIVK010000384.1:0-1988 GCA_964542515.1 uncultured Oscillospiraceae bacterium
GGCACAGGCCGCTCTTTATCACCACTACGGTATAAAGAAACACCTCAAAGATGAGAAAGTCTTTGGAGTCTTTGACCATGAAATAATTGTCCCCACCTCCCCCCTGCTGCGTGGCTTTGATCAAAACTTTAAGGCCCCCCACTCCCGCCACACAGAAGTTCTGATCTCTGATATTGTATCCAACCATGAGCTTGAACTCCTCTCCACATCACAGGAGGCAGGCTTATACATAGCGGCGTCAAAAGATGGCAGGCAAATCTATGTTACCGGTCACGCAGAATATGACCTTTCAACCTTGGCCAACGAATATTTCCGTGACCTGGATAAAGGTTTGGAAATCCAAGTACCAAAAAACTACTTCAAGAATAACGACCCTAACTCGTCTCCATTACTGACTTGGCGCGCACACGGCCATCTCCTATATAGCAATTGGCTAAACTACTTTGTATATCAAGCAACCCCATATGATCTTAATTACTTGTAAGAAAAAGCTTAATCTGCAAGTATAATACAATTCCTTTTACAGATACTACTTCCATAGGCTGTTCTGTTTATTTGGATACAACTGGAGGAAGTTATATGAAGGCAACTGGAATTGTCAGAAGGATCGACGATCTCGGACGCATTGTTATACCTAAAGAAATTCGTCGCACTATGAGAATTCGTGAGGGGGACTCCCTCGAAATATTCACCGACAAAGACGGCGAAGTAATTTTTAAAAAATATTCTCCGATGGGTGAGCTATCATCATTTGCTGCTCAGCTTTGCGAAACACTAAACAAGACCACAGGAGTTACTGCAGCATCCATAGATCGTGATAGCGTCATTGCTGCATCCGGTACAGCTAAACGTGAAATTTATGAAAAACGTATTAGTGAGGAACTGGAGCGCCTCATGGAGGGGCGGCAAATATATCACTACAAACAGGGCGAGACAAAAGTTCCCGTGACTGAAGGCAGCACATACTACGTTGAGATTGCCGCCCCCATTATAGCTGAGGGCGATGTCTCCGGTTGTGTCATGTTTGTCAATGGACCTGAGGGCACTCGCCTCGGAGAAACCGAATACAAGCTCCTCCAAATGGTAGCGAGCTTTCTCGGCAAGCAGATGGAGGCCTAGCCCTTAAAAGTACAGAGTAATGGCTTCAAGACGTCTTGAAGCCATTACTCTGTAACAGTTGTTTTTACTAATGATTTTTGAAAATACTATTGCTTTTTCCTAATAATGTGATATAATATAGATCTGTAAGGAAATCTGTAGATGTAAATTTTTGGAGTGGGTCATCCCGCTCTTTATTATTGTATAGGCGGAGGAATCTATGAGTAAAGTAACTGACATTGTGACCACCCTAGCACTACCCTTACTTGATGAATTGGGCCTTGAACTGTGGGACATTGAATATGTAAACGTAGGGGGAGAACGCTACCTACGCATATTTATTGATAAGGAGTCCGGCATTACAATTGAGGACTGTGAAAACGTCAACAAAGCACTGGACACCCTGCTTGATGAGTCAGACGTGATCAAAGACGCTTATATGTTGGAAGTATCTTCCGCTGGTGTAGAACGTGTACTGAAGAAGCCTGAGCATTTTACCAGATACATTGGCTCGCAAATAGATCTAAAGCTATTTAAAGCCGTAGACGGTCATAAAAACCTATCCGGTGTTCTAATGCAGTATGACAACCAATCGCTTGTTATACAGTTGCCGGCTGAAACACTCACTATTGCAACAGAAAACATTTCAAAAGCCAATCTAACATTTATATGGCAATAAATAACAGTGTATCTAACATTTTGTAGGAGGTTTTTCGCCAATGAACGCCGAGTTCTTTGATGCTCTTTCAGACATTGAGCGGGACAAAGGTATCCCTAAGGATTATATGCTTGAACGCATAACCCAAGCACTTCTTACCGCATACAAACGGGACAGTGCTAGCTCCCTTGACAATGTCTTCGTGGAGGCTGACGAGGTAAATAAAGAAATA
>CAZIVK010000385.1:0-1986 GCA_964542515.1 uncultured Oscillospiraceae bacterium
CTGTTTGTTTGATAAATTCATAAAAGTCACCTCACCCACAGTTTTTCCAATATATAAGAAATAATTCACCATTCATGTTGTGAATACTTGTCCGGTATGATAGAATTATATCGATTTTAGTTGAGAATGAAAGTGGTGCTTTAATGTCAGTTACCTTTGCTCAGTTTATTGAAGACTTGATTCAAAATCCAATCTTGATGGTTACTACTGCCCTAATGTTGGGAGTTATACTTGTCAACGGATGGACGGATGCACCCAACGCTATAGCAACATGCGTCTCAACCAAAGCTATGTCCCCAAAGGCAGCAATTGTATTAGCTGCAATCTTCAACTTTCTTGGCGTATTTGTAATGACATTTATTAACTCAACAGTAGCGCAAACAATTTACAAAATGGTGGATTTTGGAGGAGACAGCCGCCAAGCTCTAACAGCGCTGTGTGCAGCACTCTTTGCTATAGTTGTTTGGGCTACAGCCGCATGGAGGTTTGGAATTCCAACCAGTGAAAGCCATGCTCTTATTGCCGGCATAAGCGGAGCCGCAATAGCACTCCAGGGAGGTCTGGGAGGCATAAACGGCGGTGAGTGGATTAAGGTTGTGTACGGATTAATTCTCTCTACCTTATTAGGATTTGGCGGCGGTTTTGGCTTGGCAAAACTTGTTGAGTCTGTTTTCAAAAAGATGGAACGCCGGAAGGCCAACCAATTCTTCAAGTACGGGCAGATTGCCGGTGCATCGGCCATGTCATTTATGCACGGAGCTCAGGACGGACAAAAGTTTATGGGCGTCTTTTTACTTGGTGTATTTTTAGCCAAAGGACAGGGACAGGTTACTGTTTTTGAAATTCCTATTTGGCTTATGATATTATGCTCTGTAGTAATGGCACTCGGCACATCAATCGGTGGGTACCGCATAATTAAGGCTGTAGGCATGGATATGGTAAAGCTTGAAGTTCACCAAGGCTTTGCGGCTGACTTTGCCGCTGCAGGATGTCTTCTTGTTGCTTCACTTGCCAGTCTACCTGTCTCTACAACGCATACCAAAACTACAGCCATTATGGGTGTCGGTGCCTCCAGAAGGTTAAGATCTGTCAACTGGGGTGTTGTTAAAGAGATGGTTTTTGCATGGGTGCTTACTTTCCCCGGTTGTGGACTAATTGGATATCTTATGTCAATGATCTTTTTGCGTACAATGTGAGGTATTATCTAGACATAAAAATAAAGTGGGGTTTAAAATGGCTAACAAAACAAACGATTATTACTTTGGCAAATTAAATGAGATGGCGGTCTTTGCATGTGAGGCTGCAGAGTTGCTATATAGTACTCTTAGCAACTTTTCACTTGATGATCTTGGGGACAAGATTAAGGAAATGCATGAAATTGAACACACTGCAGACAATGCTAAACACAAAATGATGTCAAAGCTCATAAAAGAGTTTATTACACCAATAGACAGGGAGGACATTATACAACTATCACAGGAGCTTGATGACGTCGTAGACATAATTGAAGAAATACTTCAATGCATCTATATGTACAACCTGAAATCAATTCCAAAAGAGGCACTTGAATTTACAAGCATAATAGTTGAGTCATGTAAATCATTAAAAAATGCCGTAGGTGAGTTTAGCAACTTTAAGAAGTCCAAAACTCTAAAGGACCACATAATAGAATGCAACAGACTTGAGGATGAAGGGGATGCACTCTACATCAGAGTTATCCGTGCACTGTATACCAACTTAAATGATGATGCAGTTCAGCTCTTCTCATGGGTGAAAATTTTTGATCTGCTCGAGAGCTCTTGTGACTCAAGTGAACATGCGGCAAACTCCCTAGAGCGGATAGTCCTAAAAAACTACTAAAATGTATGTAATGAATTCAACTGATGTACGTAAAAAGCAGCTAAAAGTATCAGCTGAATATTTTAACAGTAAAATATGATATGAGTGCCAAAAGCAGAAATTTATAATACCCCTACACAAAGGGAA
>CAZIVK010000386.1:0-1984 GCA_964542515.1 uncultured Oscillospiraceae bacterium
GCCCCAGATGATGAGACCCGCTCAAAAATCATGCCTATAAACCGGTCTACAGGTGTGGCAGAGCTAATTGAGAGCTGTAAAAGGTACTGCATTAAGACAGGTAGAAGGATATCCTTTGAATACCTCATGGCAGACGGTGTAAATGACACATCCGCCTCAGCGTTCGCACTGGCTAAGCTTCTATTGGGAATGGGGAAAAAATGCGCACCGCTAATTCATGTGAATTTAATTCCGTTAAACCCAATAGAGGGGGCACTACTCAAACCATCGTCAGACAAGACAGTTATTACTTTTTCAGACATATTGACATCTAAGGGCATAAACACCACCGTAAGACGCCGTATGGGTTCAGATATAGACGCCGCATGTGGGCAACTAAGGAGAAGACAGAGTCAGCATAGCGGTTAGGAGGATTTTTATGATAGCTTGGGGAAAAACCGACAGAGGATTGGTAAGGACAGAAAACCAAGATGACTTCCATATACATGAGAGCCATGACACCGGTTATGCTCTCTGTGTTGTATGCGATGGCATGGGTGGAGCAAAGGCCGGAGGTGTAGCAAGCACATTGGCCTCAGAGATGTTTGCTGAGGATGTCCTTAAGAATTTGAAGAACCATATGAGTGAAGATTACATAGTTAAAATAACTTGTGAGGCTGTCAATAGAACAAATTCTCACCTTTACGCAAAGTCTCTTTCTGATGACGCCTACTCCGGTATGGGTACTACGCTTGTTGCCGTTGTAACAGACGGTGATGACTCTGTATTTGTCAATGTAGGGGACAGCAGAGCTTATCTTATAAATGAAGACGGGATTTTACGTATTACAAGGGATCACTCTGTTGTGGAAGATATGCTAATGATGGGTGACCTAACCCGTGAGGAAGCCAGGACTCATCCCGGTAAAAACCTTATAACTCGTGCTCTCGGTACTGAAGAGGCCATAGAGTGCGACCACTATATCAGGAAACTTAATAAGGGAGACAACATATTGCTGTGCTCGGATGGGCTGACAAATATGGTAGAGGATCAAGAGATCCTTTACGAAGTCCTACATGGTGGTGCCAAGGAACTGGCATGTGACCGACTCACAGATATTGCAAATTCTCGGGGCGGAAGGGACAACATCACAGTTGTTCTCCTCGTAATTTAAGAGTGTAAATTGGAGCAAATTATGGAAAACAATGATAGATACATCGGTATGATGCTTGATAACCGCTATGAAATATTGGAACAGGTTGGTGCGGGTGGGATGGCTGTAGTGTACAAGGCCCGCTGTCACAGACTTAACCGTTTTGTTGCGGTAAAAATTCTGCGCGATGAATACGCAAGTGATGACGACTTTAGACGCCGTTTTCACGCGGAGAGCCAAGCTGTAGCCATGTTATCACATCCAAATATAGTTGCTGTATATGACGTCAACAAGACCCGTGATATAGAATACCTTGTTATGGAACTTATTGACGGGTTAACGTTGAAGCAGTATATGAGTCGTAGAGGGGACCTCAATTGGCGTGAAGCATTGCATTTTACAACTCAGGTTGTACGCGCACTTGACCACGCTCATAGCAGAGGAATTATCCACCGTGATATAAAGCCACACAACATCATGGTACTCCGAGATGGGAGTGTAAAGGTGGCAGACTTTGGTATTGCACGCTTTGTGTCATCTCAGAACACCCTCACACAGGAGGCGTTGGGGTCTGTGCACTACATCTCCCCTGAACAGGCCAAAGGCAGTCACATTGACGCCCGCGCTGATGTATATTCTGTCGGTGTAGTTATGTATGAAATGCTTACGGGTAGGCTTCCCTTTGAAGGTGAATCAGCCGTGTCCGTAGCTATACAGCACATCAACTCCTTACCGCTGTCGCCTCGTGAAATAGCCCCATCTATACCTGAAGGGCTTGAGGAGATCATAATGAAGGCCATGGCGCCAAATCCTGCTAAACGCTACCTCTCAGCAGCTGAGATGTATAAGGAT
>CAZIVK010000387.1:0-1983 GCA_964542515.1 uncultured Oscillospiraceae bacterium
TTATCCCCATGTTACAAACTGCTCACATGATGTATTTCAAAGCAATTTCCACTCTAAGCTCCATATATGTTACAATATTATTACATTCTTAAGATAGGAGTCACTCTAATATGGATACAAATCACAATTATCATATTATGACCCACACCCAGGTCCTCTCTGAAACCGAATCCTCCAAGGATGGACTCAAACATGGTGAAGCGGAGGCCCGCTTGGAGATGCACGGGCCAAACGTTTTGACAGACGCCTCCCACAGATCTACCTTAACCCGTATCATTGAACAGCTAAAAAACCCCATGATTATTGTCCTCATTGCCGCCGGCATAATATCTGGTATATTCAGTGAAGTCATAGACATGGTTATAATCCTAGCTGTCGTGGTTCTCAACACCACAATGGGCGTTGTACAGGAGGGCAAGGCGGAAAAGGCCCTTGATGCCCTAAAAGCTATGTCCTCACCTACAGTTAAGGTAAGACGCGCCGGCGGCCGGCACGTAGTCCCCTCCTCAGATATAGTGCCCGGTGACATAATTGAGCTTGAAGCCGGTGACTACGTCTGTGCCGACCTCCGTATTTTGGAGTCCAACTCCCTTAAAATTGAGGAGGCAGCCCTCACCGGGGAATCCGTCCCCACGGACAAAGTTAGTCACGAACTTGAGGACGTCAATGCAGCTCTTGGTGACCGTATAAACATGGCTTATTGCGGTACTGACGTTGTATACGGGCGTGGTTATGGTGTAGTTGTTGCAACGGGTATGCAAACTGAAATCGGAAAGATAGCCCACTCCATCACTACAATGGCTGAAGTGGAAACACCCATACAGCGCAAACTGACTGAACTCTCTAAGATCTTAAGTGTACTTGTTCTTATTGCATGCGTTGTCATTTTTGTTGCTACTCTTATACAGGACGGCACTTCCGAAATACTTAACGCCTTCCTACTCTCCGTTAGCTTGGCCGTAGCGGCAATTCCTGAAGGGCTCCCCGCAGTAGTCACCATTATTATGGCTATGGGAGTTCAGCGCATGGCACGTAAGCGCGCCATTATAAGGAAGCTCCCCGCAGTTGAGACCCTCGGAAGCACAGAGGTCGTCTGCACAGATAAGACAGGCACATTAACACAAAACCGTATGACCGTAATGAAAGCCTTTTCAAACGGAAAAATTCTCCCATCAGATGCTTCCCTCTCCTTAGATAACCTAGACATTCTCGTGGAGGCCATGGCCTTCTGTAACGACTCCACAGAGAGCCTGGACGCCTCAGGACACCCCACCCTCCTTGGAGATCCCACAGAAACCGCACTTAAGGCCTACGCGTTGGAGAAAGGATACCCTATCACAACACGTCTGAATGCTGCACCCCGCATACATGAGATCCCCTTTGATTCCTCACGTAAACTTATGAGTACATTCCACTCCCGCAGTGGCCAATATATACATTATATTAAAGGTGCCCCCGACGTCCTTCTTGACAGGTGTAACCGTATTCTGCTGGATAACGGGGTAGTCCCCATGACTGATGAACTCCGCGCATCAGTTGTTGCCGCTAACAGTGACATGGCCTCAGGTGCGCTGCGTGTCCTGGCTGCCGCCATGAACGTTGTGCCCACACTCCCCACCAACAGCTCAGACGCTGAGCAGGACCTTGTTTTTGTAGGACTTATGGGCATGATAGACCCTGCACGTCCCGAAGTCAAAGACGCCGTCTCCGTCTGTCTCAAAGCCGGTATGCGCCCCATCATGATCACCGGTGACCACAAGGATACCGCCGTAGCAATTGCCCGTGAAATAGGTATCCTCAGGGAAGGCCAACTCGCCATCACCGGCACTGAGCTGGATCAAATCCCTGAAGATGAGTTCTTACAAACTGTTGATAAATACTCCGTCTATGCCAGAGTATCCCCCGCCCACAAGGTAAAAATTGTATCCGCCTGGCAGAGCAAAGGCAAAGTCTGCTCCATGACTGGAGACGGCGTAAATGACG
>CAZIVK010000388.1:0-1978 GCA_964542515.1 uncultured Oscillospiraceae bacterium
CAGGTATGGGGTCTCCTCTGCCACATCAGCTTTATTGTAAACCCTGATACATGGTGTCTCAGAGACTCCTAGGTCCGACATAAGTTTTTCAACAACCATGGCCTGTACCTCCCACAGAGGGTTTGAGATGTCTATGACGTGGAGGATGACGTCTGCATACTCCAGCTCCTCAAGTGTTGCCTTGAAGGCCTCAACGAGCTTGTGGGGCAGCTTCCTTATAAACCCAACGGTGTCTGTAAATACAACGCTGAAGTTGTCATCAACTTTAAGCTTTCTGGCGGTGGGGTCCAGGGTATCAAAGAGGCGGTTATTGGCCGCTATTTCAGATCCTGTAAGTGCGTTCAGAAGTGTTGATTTTCCTGCATTGGTGTACCCTACAATGGCGGCAGTGGAGATTTCCGATTTGATTCTCTGCTCACGCTGGACGCCGCGGACTTTACGAATTTTTTCAAACTCCTGCTCAAGCTTTCCTATGTGGCTGCGTATATGCCGGCGATCTGTTTCAAGTTTTGTCTCACCGGGGCCTCTGGTTCCAATTCCTCCGCCCAGTCTGGAGAGAGATTTTCCAATTCCAGATAGCTTTGTTAGAATATAGCGGTACTGAGCAAGCTCAACCTGGAGACGACCCTCACTTGTATGGGCACGTTGGGAAAAAATATCAAGTATAAGGGCGGTCCTATCAAGGACAGGCATAGAAAAGAGTTTTTCTAGATTTTTAATTTGTGAGGGGGAAATATCGTTATCAAAAATAATAAGGTCCGCTTCGTTATCAAGAGCAAGCTGCAGGACCTCCTGTACCTTACCCTCACCTATGAATGTGGAGGAATCTGGCGTATCACGCCTCTGAAGCACTTTGCCTACGCATATTCCACCCGCAGTTGTTAGGAGCTCCTCAAGCTCATCCAATGTTTCGTAGTCCGAGTTATCCTCCTCCGGCAGGATGGGAGAGGACAGTCCAACAAGGACCGCACGCTCTGATATGATTTTTTTTTCCTCAATATTCTTCATACTACTTCCCTTTTTAGCAAATTTCCGTTTGAACTCTGTGTACATATAAATTATATAACATAAAAATCTGCTTTACAACCAGAATAGGACAGGGAAAAGGCGTGCCCCAAACGAATGAGACACGCCGGATCTTCAAATCTATTTATTTGAGTCCAAATTTCTTGTTGAAGCGCTCAACACGTCCGCCAGTATCAACAAGCTTTTGCTTGCCGGTGTAGAACGGATGGCAATTGGAGCAGACCTCTACCCTGATTGCGCCCTTAGTTGATCCGGTATTTATAACGTTACCGCATGCGCATGTAACAGTGGTCTGTTGATACGCTGGATGTATTCCTTCCTTCAATTGAACTCACCTCTTCTTATTCAAATAATTCCAAAAGTTTTCCTCTTAGAAAAGTCACGCTATTCAGTATAGCACGCCATTTGAGGAAATGCAATATTTTTATTAAATTTATTAGGGAAAAGTGACAGCCTCTGAAATCTTGAAGAAATATAGTACCTTTTCCTTGACTCTCATACCTGTTATTCTGCTCAAAGCATCAGCGTAGAGATCAATTTGTGGTCTGTATCCCTGGGCTCTCGAGGCCATTGTTGCAGCTGTCACACTGTCCGACTTGAAGTCCACAACAACTATGCCGCCATCCTCTTCAAAAAACATATCGCAAACACCTTGGACCAGGATCTGTTCTTTGGAGGGAGCTTCCGGATAATACTTGTCACACCGGTCAAGAAAAGAAAACTTAAACTCTCTCTGTAAATTACTGCTCTTAAAAGCACGGACACCGATTGGGGACCGCATGAACGTTAGAATTTTACCGGGATCCACCTCCTGAAGCTGCTCCTCAGACAAAATATGCATATCCCCTAACCTCCTGATTTCAGCGATTACCCCATCCATTGTGGTGCACTTTGCAAGATCAATGAACTGTACGGCTGTATGTATGGCTGTGCCTTTTTCAGTGGCAGAGAG
>CAZIVK010000389.1:0-1967 GCA_964542515.1 uncultured Oscillospiraceae bacterium
TATATCCAAACGGCACAGTTATTTTAGAATATAGTGAAATTTTTAACCGGGAAGACCAACGGAAGCTAAGCCAAGTTTATGCCTTTTCACAGGGTAGGAACTCTCAAGCAGGGCTTTGGTATAGTCAGTGTATTCTGTACCGCGCATGGCAGCTTCAACTTCAACTGTCCAATAAGGAACTCCCTCAGATACAAAATATATGAGGTGGTAGCCGTACTCAGTTTCAACAATTCCGGTGTCACCGGGTTTGCGAGCTGAGTCAAATATCCAGTCATTAAATGCAGGTACCATTTGGTTTTTATAGATGCCTTCATAGAGTCCGCCATTCTCTATAGAACCGGGATCCTGACTGCGCTCCTTAGCAAGTGCTGCAAAGCTCTCTTCTGTAGTAGCACTTTTTTCCCATTCACTGTTGATTATGGCTATTTCATCCTTAGCACTCTCTTTTTGAGCGGGTGTTGGGGTTTCTGCTCCTTCATCCATTTCAAAAGGTATCAGAATGTGGCGGACATTGACCGTGTTGTAGTCATTACGGTAGCGTGAGCCCATATATACCACCATGCATGAGGTGTCTGTTTCAATAACTGTTATGTCGCCGCCAGTTCTGTTGTTGTCATAGAGCCAGTCAGCAAGTGTGGGATTTGAGGAAAGTCCCGAGAAATTTACTCCTGTACTTAAAGTGTATGCCGGGTCCTCATATGCCTCTTTACTCTCCTCAGGAGCATTCTGCATACTCAGTTTGGCAAATGAATCCTCGTCAGTAATGGAGTTAGCCATAATATCAGCCAAAGATTTGGCTGCGGACTTGGCTGCGGCTGTGTCCGCCTCAGAGGGGTCCTCCATAGTTGGTGCCACAGGGAATGAGAACGAGCGGAAGTCGACAACGTCAAAGTCCTTAGTGTTTTCTGAGTAATAGTTCTTAATATCCTCATCCGTGAATATATAACTGTTATATAGCTCACCGCTATACTGTTGCGCCAAATATGTTTCACTCAGTATACGGGTGTATTCTTCTTTTGTCATAAGTTTGCCGTAGTATGACTTGAGATAGCGCTCCATGTCATATTCATTGGCTGCAAGGTCCTTTTCCAGAGCTGCTATGTCATCCTGAACTCTCTTTTGGTTTTCATCACTCAATGAGACGCCAGCTTTTTTTGCTTCATTTGCATGCATTTTAGATTCTCTTATGGAGCTAAGGGCGCCGTCAAGAAAGTAATCATGCCATGTCTGTTCCTCAGAGTAGGCTTGTTTTTTAAGTGAAAGCGAGGTGTCCAATCCAAAATAAGGGAGGTATTCACCATAAGTATTTACAAAATTCATATATGAACTCATGTAATAAAAGTTTACCTCATGCTTCATTACCTTTTCTTCACCAATTTCAGCTGCTGTGAAGTTGCCTGAATTAAGCACATTTTGGAAGATTGTCAGCCCAAGAGCAAATACTAAAGCCACCACCATTATTACAGTAATAATGGTATAAAAGTTGTTGCTCAGCTGTCCTTTTTCTTTAACTGAAGTTGATTTCTTTGTTTTTGTTTCCCTTGATGAACTCATAAGAACTTTTCCTCCTTGCAGGTCTATAATTGAGCCTGCCATCATTTATATTATAAGAGGCTTTGAGCCATAACCCAAAGCCTCATATACAGATGGCTGCGGGAGAAGGATTTGAACCCTCACAAACAGAGTCAGAGTCTGCCGTGCTACCGTTACACAATCCCGCAAGATGCATTGCTTATACTACTATAGACACCCAAATTTGTCAAGACGAAATTTGAAAATTTTCAAAATTCGTAGATCGCGTATTGACTTTTATAGCAATTAATATATAATATTAGTCTATGCTAATCACGTTAGCGGCAGCTAACATTTTGTAAAGAAGTGGAGAAACAAAGATGACTTTGAAGGATCTACGTCCCGGTCAGTCGGCCGTTATAACAAATATACTTAGCCTTGGCATGGTAAAGCGT
>CAZIVK010000390.1:0-1950 GCA_964542515.1 uncultured Oscillospiraceae bacterium
TTGCAGCCTTATTTGAAGCAATCATCATATCACCGAATGTGATGCGTCTCTCCTCACCGTCAACGCCTACCCAGAGCATAGCGAGCTTGTCATGCTTTTCTGTTCCCAGTACATCCAAAACATCGTAAGCAAAGTTAAAGTTATCATCGTAGACCACTTTATAGTTTTCAGTGACGTCCTGAAGCGTGTAGAACTCGTCACGGCTTCTGCCAATAAATTTTTCATATATTGCCATAGATATACCTACCTCTCAACTGAGTGTGCTCATTTATTGTTTACTACAACAGCCAAAAATTGTGCGGGCTGACCTTCTAGTGCCTTCATGGCGTGGGGTACACCTGCATCAAAGTATACGCTGTCGCCCTCATTCAGGTCATAGGATATCTCACCAATATAGAACCTCATGCTGCCTGAAACCATGTAGTTAAACTCCTGGCCTTCATGACTATGGAGTGTCGGGATAATGTCGTCACTCTTGGGGTCAACTGTTACCATAAAGGGCTCAGCAGCCTTATCCCGGAAGGTAAATGCCAGGTGGCGGTAGTCGTAAACGCTCCTGCGAGTCACGGCGTAGCCGCCCCCCTTGCGCACCACACTGCAAATTGAGAGCTTGGGGGACTCACCGCTCATAATGTCCAGAACATCGACGCCCAGTATTGATGCAGCGTTATACAGGAAACTAAAGGAGAAGTCCTTCTCCCCTTTTTCATAGGAAATGTATTCCTCCTCAGATATCCCCATTATCTTTGCGATATCTGCGTAGCTCAGCTCACGTATATCCCGGAGCACAGCCAATCTCTGACCTATTTCCAACAGTTGCTCAGTCATTGTTCATCCCCCTATCAGTTTTGGTTCAATAATTATATCCTATATCAAGGGCTTTTAGGTTTAGGTCGTAAAGCGCCTTTCTCTTTTCAGAGACAATCATAGACATGGTTCTAGGTACGTTTTCATAGGGCATTACTTCAGTTTCACGGATCATCTTTCCTAACATTATCATGTTGGCAAGCCCATCCAATCCATTATCACGTGCAATCTGAGTTGCAGGTATGTAGTGAGCTTTAACGTCCGTTCTCTTAACTTTTCTCTCCACAAGGGTGGAGTCAATGAGGATTGTAGCCCCGGGTACAGCTTCAGATTCAAATTTATCTAAAGATGGCAGGTTCATAGCGATGAGAATCTCCGGACTTGTGACTATAGGCGATCCGATAGGTTTATCACTTAAAATAACACTGCAGTTGGCGGTACCACCGCGCATTTCCGGCCCATATGATGGCAGCCATGAGACCTCTCGGTTTTCAAGCAGACCTTCATGTGCCAAAAATCTTCCGGCAAAAAGAATTCCCTGTCCACCAAATCCAGCAATTAAAATTTGGTTCATTTTCCTGCCTCCCTGTCCTTATAAACACCCAGTGGATAGTATGGAATCATGTTTTCTCTCAGCCAGTCCATAGATTTTTCCGGACTGAGACCCCAGTTTGTTGGGCATGTGGAGAGCACCTCAATGAGTGAAAATCCTTTTCCATCAACTTGGTTTTTAAAAGCCTTATGGATGGCCTTTTTAGCTGCCTTGATGTTTTTTACGCTGTCAGCTGCTACACGCTCTATATAGGCGGGGCCATCAAGGGTGGAGAGCATCTCACTAATTTTTAGCGGAAAGCCTACAGTGTTTGTGTCACGTCCGTAGGGGGATGTCTGAGTGACCTGATTGGGCAGCGACGTTGGAGCCATCTGACCGCCGGTCATTCCATAAATTGCATTATTTATGAATATGATAGTAATGTTTTCACCCCGGGCAGCTGCGTGAATGGTTTCTGCAGTACCTATGGCAGCTAGGTCACCGTCACCCTGGTAGGTAAAGACAATTTTACTTGGGTCTGCACGTTTGATACCTGTGGCGACCGCAGGAGCACGTCCGTGAGCGGCTTGAATCATATCACACCTACAGTA
>CAZIVK010000391.1:0-1949 GCA_964542515.1 uncultured Oscillospiraceae bacterium
TTTATATACACTGTTACCTACGAGGAGCTCCTCATGCAGACCTTGCTCTACAATTATGCCGTTATCTACAACCAGTATTTGGTCTGCTGCCATTACGGTGGATAGGCGGTGAGCTATGACAAGGCTTGTTCTTCCTTTCAGGAGCGGTTCTATGGCGTCCTGAATGAGGTTTTCCGAGATGGAGTCCAGGGATGACGTTGCCTCATCAAATATAATTATCTGTGGATCCTTTAAAATGACCCGGGCAATTGAGATTCTCTGCTTTTCTCCGCCTGAGAGCTTAATTCCCCGGTTTCCTACAATAGTATCAAAACCACCGGGCAGAGACTTAATAAGGTCATATATATTTGCCTCCTCACATGCACTGATCAACTCCTCCTCGGTGGCGTTGTCTTTTGCGTAAAGGAGGTTTTCTCTTATTGTGCCGTTGAAAAGGTAGGCGTCCTGGGTCACCATTCCAATGTTTTCACGCAGGAATTCAAGGTCAAGGTTGCGGATGTCGTTACCATCAATAGTGACGCTGCCGTCAATAACGTCATAGAGCCTGAGGACAAGGCTCGTAATTGTAGACTTTCCGGAACCGGAGGGCCCCACTATAGCGGTCATATTTTTTGAAGGAACTCTGAAGGACACATTTTTCAGGATCTCCTTTTCCTCTGTGTATCTGAAGTTCACATCCTTGAACTCAAGGTCCCCTATCATACTGGCAGGTATGAGCGCACCAGGCTTACTCTTGATTTCAATGGGCATATCCATGTAGTCAAAAATACGTTTAAATAGTGCTAGGGCTCGGAACAACTCAACCTGTACACCTAGCAGGGAACTTACAGGCCGGTACATCCTTGTGAGCAGTGTCACCATAACGGTGATATCTCCTACGGTTAGCCCAGGTGTTCTATACTTAAGTATCAACAAACCACCTACGAGGTAAATCAACATTGGTCCCATATTTGTGAAAGTGCCGATTGCCATACGGAACCAGCGCCCCACCATGTTCTCACGTATCCTCAGCCGCATTATGTCGTTATTTTTTTCTGCGTACTTTTCATACTCGGGCCCCTCATTGGTAAAGAGCTTAACCAACTGCTGTCCGCTGACGCTGAGGGTTTCGTTTAGGATCTGGTTGACATCGTCGTTCTTCTTTTGGGTTTCAAGAGCAAGTGTCCAACGTTTTCTACCTACAGACTTTGTTGGAAGTACAAACAGTGGCAGGATTGCAACACCTACCAGTGCCAGCAACCAGTTCTTCTGCACCATGGCAACAATTGAAGTTATTAGCACCGCCACGTTAGAGACCGTGCTTGTCAAAGTCATAGATATGACGCTTTGGACGCCCTCCACATCGCTCGTCATACGCGTTATTATATCGCCCTGCTTGTTACCTGTGAAAAATCCATGTGACATCCTTTGTAGATGGGCATAGAGCTTATTTTTCATATCTTTTGTGATATGCTGCGATACCCAAACATTGAGGTAGTTCTCAAAAAGACTCAGAAAGCTCGATGTTATAAGTACACCCAAAGATGCTAGTATTAGCACTACCAACAGCTGGAAGTTACCGCCAATAAAACCTTCATCTATAATCCTGCCGGTCAGGATAGCTGGCAACACATCAAGCACGGCAACCAAAATAATGGTTAAAAGGGCAAGTAGGAGCTTTAACCAATACGGCTTTAAGTAGGAGCCAATCCGAAAGACCAGTTCTTTACTCACCTTTGGCCTATTTTTCTTCTCCTCATCAGTTGCCATGCCGTAACTGCCTCTACCCCCACCTCTACCTGCATACATTAGTCTTCCCCCCCTCTATGCCCATGCCCATGCCCGCGGCCAAAGCCGTGATGTCCGTGACCATGTCTGCGATCCGTCTGCTTAGTCTCAAAGTATGCTATAAGTTTTTCACTTATAAGTGAAAACTGCTCCTGCTCCTCTGTGGTTAGGACCTCATTGAG
>CAZIVK010000392.1:0-1949 GCA_964542515.1 uncultured Oscillospiraceae bacterium
CAAGGTCTCAGCAGCATGTCCTCCTGAGTATCCAAGGCCCACCGGTCCGTCTCCACCTAAAGCTGTACCCAATAACATACAGAGGTCAGCTGTTATTGTAACATAATCTCCTACTAGGTCTCCATTTTCATCGAAAGGTAATTCCTTGCCAGTGCGGTTACTTCTACGGACATCGCTAACAACTCTGGATCCACCATCCACATTAAGACCCGGCCATATCCTTACACCGGGAGTAACGTAAGCCGACGCCTCAACGGTTACTCGCTCACCAAGTACACATCCCTCTCCAATAACCGAGTCATGACCTAGCGAGACACCGCTGCACAAAACAGAGCCGTACACCTTTGCACCCTCGCCTATACTGGCGCCATAGCATATGGAGTGTTCCACGGTGGCCTCATCGCCCACGGTACTTCCGGCACCTAAAACCGTATTTGGCCCTATGACAGCACCCTTACCTATCCTTACATTCTCACCAATATATACCGGATATTTAATAAAAGCGTGATCCGGAGCGGTATCACCCTCTATTTGAAAGCCCGTTTTCCCTGAAAGTAGATCAAAGTGACTCTGTAGGTATGCCTGTGGATCCCCTACATCACACCAGTAACCCGTGGCCACGTAGCCATATAAATCTGCGCCCTCCTCAAGCATCTCACTAAAAACATCTTTTGCAAAATCTACCTTTTCACCCGGCTCAACTCTATCCAAAACTTCCGGCCTTAGAACATATATTCCGGTATTTACAGTGTCACAGAATACCTGTCCCCAAGTGGGTTTTTCAATAAAACGCTCAATTCTTCCGTTATCAGCTGTCATAACCAGACCGTATTCCAGCGGCCTATCATGCTTACACAATACCAGAGTGGCCTCTGCTCCCCACTCCTTGTGCTGTTCTATACATCCTGAGAGGTCCATATCACAGATAGCGTCTCCCGAGATTACAATAAAGTCATTGTTGCCGATGTAATCCCTGCACGCAGCTACACTTCCGGCAGTCCCAAGCGGCTTTTCCTCCTTCATAAAAGTGAGGTCAAAGTCCTCAGGTGGGTTTTCCTCAAAATATCTGACTATCTTGTCCGGCATATATTGAAGGGTGGCCATAGCCTCCTTGATTCCGTTTGCCTTGAGAAGATCTATAATGTGCTCCATAACAGGCCTATCAAACATTGGAATCATCGGCTTAGGGCACCCGATACTAATAGGTTGAAGGCGAATCCCTTTACCCCCCGCCATGATAATTGCTTTCATAAAATCCGTCCTCCCGCAAAAAATCGATGTGACTGAGGTCACATCGATTAGTATTGTCCCGGTTAGGGATTTTTAAACAAAAAAGTCAGTCCTGCTCATCCAGCGACAGGCTGAAGCTCGGTAGAAATACCTCCATAAAGTAGTTGACTTCAGGACTGGGCATGGAGTCCAAAGCTTCCTTTATCTGTTCAGAGGCCTTCTTAAACTCAGAGTTGCCCGATTTGAGCTCCTCTAAACACTTTATATAGGCAGAGAGTTTATCCGCTTCCTTGACTATCCTGTTGGTCACATCGTCATGCTCCTCAAATACAAGGGGGCGGTAGTCACTCTTCATACTGTCAGGCAGATATGTAAGTAGTTGACCTTTGGAGAGCCTCTCCACCTCTTTGTAGTCCTTTGCTATACTTTGGTTGAAATACTTCACCGGTGTGGGGAGATCCCCTGTTAAAATTTCAGACACATCATGAAAAAGAGCAGCAGTAGCACATACCTCCGGGTTGACCTGCTCTCCAAAAACATCCCTACTAATTATTGCCAGGGCGTGAGCCAAAACGGCCACCATATGGGAGTGCTCCTGGACATTTTCTGGATATGTGTTTCTCATTAAGCCCCAGCGCCTTATATACTTCATACGGGAAACAAGCGAAAAAAAGTGAAAACCCTTCCCCACCGGGGCGGCATTACAGGGCCAGCAGCAC
>CAZIVK010000393.1:0-1938 GCA_964542515.1 uncultured Oscillospiraceae bacterium
AATGGGTCTGCCCCGATGAAACATCAGGATAAAACTTGCAAATAGAAGGATCAATGGCACCGTATAGAAACCATAACCAAAGAGCCCCCTTAGGGTTCCGGAAAAGAAGTCTATGAAAATGGCCTCAATCTTAAAGAAGCCCAGAAATGAGAATATTGCCAGAAAGAAACACACCACACTACCGACTTCCCGCCTAATTGGGCGCTGGGCTGCCGTTCTTTTATATGTGGGTGCTTTTTTAGGTGTTCTCTTTGTTGTGGGCTTCCTTCCTGTGGACCTGCCCGATGTGCCGGTTTTTTTTGCGGGCAATTCAAACTCCCCCTTTCCTTTTTAACTCACTGATTTCCTCTAGCCATGCGGCCGAAGATGCATCACTTGGCATTCTCCAATCCCCACGCGGTGACAATGCAACAGAGCCCACTTTGGGTCCGTCAGGAAGACAGGAACGCTTAAATTGCTGGGAGAAAAAACGTCTTACAAAGGTTTCAAGCCATGTTACAATTTCCGAGTCGGAGTATATTCCGCTAAACGCCATACGTGCTATCCTGAAGATTTTAGCGGGCGGATAGCCCCATCTGAGCATATAGTACAAAAAGAAGTCGTGGAGCTCATACGGTCCAACTATACCCTCTGTCTTCTGGGATATCTTACCGTCCACTGCAGGCAAAAGCTCAGGACTGACAGGTGTTCCCAATATATCAAGTAAGACGGCCGATAGATTCTTAAGTTCCGTATGCTCCGCCACATATCCAACTATGTGGCGTACCAAGGTCTTGGGCACCGATGCATTGACACCATACATTGACATGTGGTCACCATTGTATGTGGCCCACCCCAGGGCTAGCTCAGACAGATCACCTGTCCCAACAACAAGTCCATTATGTTTGTTTGAAAGGTCCATAAGAACCTGTGTGCGTTCACGGGCCTGTGCGTTTTCATAGACAACGCTATAGTTGTCCGGGCTGTGTTCTATATCTTCAAAGTGTTGTAGCACGGACTTTGTTATATCCACCTCCAGAAATGTGGCGCCAAGTTCCATGGAGAGTACTTCGGCATTACTGCGGGTCCTTGAGGTAGTTCCAAAGCAGGGCATTGTAACGGCAAGAAGGTCTGAACGCGGACGTCCCAAGAGGTCAAGAGCTCTGGCTGCAACAAGCATAGCCAATGTTGAGTCAAGTCCTCCCGACACCCCAATTACAAGAGTCTTACAGTTTGTGTGGGTTATACGCTGTTTTAGACCCCCTGCCTGGATTGATAGGATAGATTCACACCTCTGAGTGCGTCTATCCATATTTGAGGGCACAAATGGAAACCTCTTAAATTCTCTTGTGACCAAGGTCTCATCCTCAGCCATATTAAACTCTATGCGGGTGTAGCCGTCAAAAGAAGACGGGAATGTGTTAATGCCAACCCTCTCACCGGAGAGCCTGAAAACATCAACTTCAGATACCACCGGGTCGTTAGAGAAAATCTTATTTTCCTCAAGAACTTTTCCGTTTTCAGCTATAATACAGTGTCCGCCAAATACTATGTCTGTTGTGGACTCACCGTGACCTGCGCCTGCAAGGATGTAAGCACATATAAGCCTCTGAGATTGATTTTTTACCAAACTTCTGCGGTAATCATCCTTCCCGACAACTTCGTTACTAGCGGAAAGGTTTGCAATTATTGTGGCACCCGCAGATGCATGCATAGAGGACACAGGATTTGTTACCCACAGATCCTCACAAATTTCTACAGCAAAACAAAAATCCGGCATCCCGGAGCAGGAGAAGGTCAGTTTGTTCCCAAAAGGAACTTCAACTCCGTCTATTTGCACCATTGTGTTAATGCTTCCGGGAGCTGCCAAGTACCTGGCCTCGTAAAACTCTTTATAGTTTGGAATATTGGGTTTAGGGACAACACCTAGAATTCTCCCCTCATAGATAACAGTGGCGC
>CAZIVK010000394.1:0-1932 GCA_964542515.1 uncultured Oscillospiraceae bacterium
GCTCCATATCTGACAATAACTTTATTCTACTCTCAAGGGCATTTTGTTCCATTCTAAGCTTTGTATTGAGGTCATTTGCGGCGGTAAGCTTCTTTTTCCGGTTTTCAAGGCGCAGCTCATAGCCCGAAATTACATTTTTCAGTGATCCAGCTAGTTCCCGCTCAGTGTTTAGCTTCTCCTCTATGAGGCGCAGCTCAGACTCATTTTGTTCCGCTTCCGCAAGACGGACATCTCTATCCCTGTTAAGCACATCACTTCTGCGGGTTAGCTCCTCAGATGATGACTCAATTGACTTCCTGCTTATATTGAACTCAGCAATGACGCTGTCCTCATGTTCAGCACGTACGCCCAGGGCATCTGCCTTTCCGGTGAGCTCACTGTCCGAGCTTAGGAGTGTTGTGCTCTCCTCCTCTATCTGCAGGAGTGCAGCATCCGCTTCAGTTATCCTCTGCTCCAATGTTGAGGACAGGCGAATATTTTCTGCAATTTGCTCCTCAAGACTCTGGGCACGTCCCGTCTGCTCAATGGCCTCCCGCTCTATGCGTTCAATGTTTTCAGTTATGTTGGCGACGGATGACCTGTGCACGGCCATATCACTTTCAACGGCGGAGAGCTCATGTTCACTTCCCTCAAGGGTCATTCTTAATGATTCCACTTCAGAATCCTTCAACTGTATCTGCTCGGATAACTCCTCGGAAAGTTTATAAAGCCTATCAAGCTCAGTCTTTTCAGAGTCAAGTTGCTCCGTTGCCAGCTTGTAGTTTGTGCGCACGTCCTCCGAGTCCGTCTTAAGTTTGTTTAGTCCTTCCATCCAGACGGAGACCTCTTGCATCCTGAGTTCATCCCTGTATATGAGGTACTGTGTGGCGGTTTGCGATTGCTTTTCAAGCGGCTCAACGCTGAGCTCAAGCTCAGCGATCTTGTCATTTATACGCACTAGGTTTGCCTCTGTACCGGCAAGTTTTCTTTCCGACTCCTCTTTACGGTAGCGGAACTTGGAGATTCCCGCGGCCTCCTCAAATATTTCACGTCTGTCGGAACTCTTAACTGACAGGATCTCATCAATTCTACCCTGGCCAATAATTGAATAACCGTCCCTTCCCAGACCGGTATCCATAAATAGTTCATGGATATCTCTCAGGCGAACGGTGGTTCTATTTATGTAATATTCACTGTCACCCGACCTATAGTAGCGCCGGGTTACCATTATTTCCACTGCATCTATGGGTAATGTCTTACAGCTGTTGTCCAAAATAAGCGATACTTCAGCATATCCAACCGGACCTCTGCTCTGTGTACCGCCAAAAATAACGTCCTCCATCTTGGCCCCGCGGAGAGCCTTTGTTGACTGCTCCCCCAGTACCCACCGAATGGCATCCGCTATATTTGATTTTCCGCTTCCGTTTGGCCCAACAATGGCTGTAACTCCCTGGTCAAAGTTCAAAACAATCTTATCAGGAAATGATTTAAAGCCCTGAAGCTCTAAAGATTTTAAATACAAATTATACACCCCATGAACTACTATTCTATCAAGAAAATGCCAGAATTACAACATCAAGTTTCCCGTCCAAGGTCTCTTTAACCTTCAGCCCTCCGAGGCCGAACTCCTGTACCAGCCGATCCGCGTTCTTTCTACGTTGACCTAAATATATTGAGGTGCTTCCCTTACCAACACCAAATGTAACTGTGGCTTTGGCCGGAATATCAATATTTGTGAGCAGAGTTTTACAGCTCCTATACGCAAGCTCTGTCATGCAGAGCTCTCCAAAGGCTGGGTGGTATACCCCTGCCAGTACCTCGGCTTTGAGTTCCTCCGTTGGGTTGAGACCCACCCTAATTACCGGAATATTCTCGGATTCAAAATACCCCATAATATCTGCACATATGGGGACAGCCTCATAAACCGTAAGAGGAACATAACTTCCGGCCCTC
>CAZIVK010000395.1:0-1928 GCA_964542515.1 uncultured Oscillospiraceae bacterium
GCAGTTGTAATATTTGTGCTTGCCATGCAGGATTATTTCGTCTTCACCGAGGAGGGTATCCGTTTTGAAAACCCCTTTGAACAGTCGGCAGAAACTCCCAGCGTTGAACCATCGCCTTCCGGCACCCCCCAACTTATTATCACCACCCCCACCCCTACTCCTACCCCAACGCCTTCTCCAACCCCCAGCACTGCATCCAAGGCTACCCTCGGTCTAAAAGCAATATATCTCCCTGATATCACTGACACGCTCGCAGTCTCAGGTGCAATCCAACTTACAGAAAAAGGAATCATCAACTCCGTTGTTGTTGACATGAAACGGGATGATGGAACTCTGTCATATATCTCCCAAACGGACTACGCTACCACTGTCTCCGCAAATCCTGAGGAGGACCCAACAGACGCCATAATCCGCCTCAAGGATGCAGGCCTCTATATGGTTGCCTCTATATCAGCTTTTAAGGATAACCTAGTACCAAGGCAAATTCAGTCCACATCCGTCAAGACTCAGTCCGGTGTAATTTGGCTTGACCGCCACTACCACGGTTGGCTGAATCCTTACAACCAGGACGCACGCGGCTATGTGTCAGAGCTCTCACTGGAGCTATCATCCCTGGGTTTTGATGAAATCCACTTGAGAAACTTTGAGTTTCCAACCCTCGGGAGGCCACAGCTCCTCCACTACGGGGAGGATGCCCAAACCCCAAAGACGGACGTACTAACCTCCTACGCCACAGAGCTCAACAGTTTGTTGACTTTGCAGGGCACACTTCTATCTATAGAGGTATCAGAATCTGGCCTCAACTCCCCAAACACTAATACCGGCCAGGACGGCCCGGCACTTGCCGCAGAAGTTGGAAGAATATATACAGATGCCGTAAATATTGCCTCCCTTGAAGATGTCACATACACTGGTCCCGCGTTTGTCACAACTATCACCCCATCAGTCACATTTTCCGACCCCTCTGCATCCAAATCTCTTAAATCTGCACTTACCACCTACTCAGGTGCAAACAGCTCATATCTTGTCAGGGATCTCTCAGGATTCTACCCCTCCCAAGGTTGGTAGAACATGCCTTAACCTGCATTTCGCGCTTGCATATATGACACTAAATGTGATAAAATAGCAAAATATGCGGTGTTTATTTTACGAAAGGAAACGGAAGGTTATGTCTCAACATCTTTCACGTGAACCAGATCCGGTATCGGAAGCATTGATCCGCGGTATTTGCTATGATAAGTCAATAGCCGGCAAAAACTGCAAGTCCCTGCTTGAAAGTATTGCTGAGCATGATGCATACACCTACCAGCACTCCTTTCGTGTTGCACGGCACAGTGGCCAACTGGCTGAAGAGATGGACATGAGCAAAAATGAAATATCTGATATAGTAGTATGTGCACTGTTTCATGACATTGGAAAACTAAACATTCCTCTCTCCATTCTTACAAAGCCGGGAAGACTCACCACTCCCGAGATGTCCCTCATGACGCTACACCCCGTCTTTTCTTACGATATACTCAGAAATGACTTTAGCCCTGCCTGCCTCAACACCATCCTCTGCCACCACGAAAGACTTGACGGATTAGGCTATCCCAATGGGGTCTCAGGAGACAGTATCCCGGTTGCATCGCAAATAATTGGCATAGCTGACACATATGATGCCATGACCTCCACACGCCCTTACAGGCTAGCCATGTCACCTGTCCAAGCACTCAACTGTATAGCTGAAGAATGTGAACACCAATTTGATAAAGAACTTATTGCCGCTATGCGGATCACTATAATAAAAGCTACCCGCGCCATACTATCAACCGTAAATCATTTTTGAAAACCGGGAGTATCTTATGATACTCCCGGTTTATATAATGTCATTTTTTTGCAGTATTTGCGGGGTACCAACGTTGGCGGTATGCGCTAGGAGTAATACC
>CAZIVK010000396.1:0-1927 GCA_964542515.1 uncultured Oscillospiraceae bacterium
AAAAAACACGTTCCCCTGAACGTAGCATCACTTCAGGTATCAAGACTCTGCCTTTTATACCCAGTTCTTTTAAAGTCCGGATCAGGTCTCCACCTGTTACAAGCCCGGCTACAGTTATTTTTTCACCGAAAAATTTGTTTTCAACAGTAACCACTTTACCTAATATATTATGGCACTTATTTCTTAAAAGGTCAATCATTTTACAGAGTGTTGGGTAGAAAAGTGTACCTGTTACCGCCGTAAACGGGACCGCTTTATCTTCAGGAGATAACTGTTCAAGTTTTCTTGCAAAATCATCACCAAACATTACGGCCATTCCCACTCCGTTTTCAAATTGAGGAAAATCTTCATAGTATTCATAGGGTGGGAAACTCAGCTGCGCTGTGATGTAGAGCTCGTCCGAGCAGTAGAATATCCTGCTTCCAAAGCTCTCACTGCATATGCGCCCAAACTCATCCACAGTGCTAATAATATCCAGTGCGTTATCCTTTTCAACAGGGAGTAGGTCACAAAGTCCTGTGCGATATTTGGTTATGCCTACGGGCACTATAGACACACTGGCTAATTCAGGTACATAATCCATAAGGTCGGACAGGGTTCTGCGGAGTTCAGCGCCGTCATTAAGCCCAGGACACACCACAATTTGCCCGTTGAGCGTCAGGCCTGCGTCTGCAAGTTGCCTCAGTTTACTGAGGGATCTGCCTGCGTTATTGTTTCCAAGCATTTGAACTCTGAGTTCAGGATTAGTTGTGTGAATTGAAATATTTATAGGGCTTATACGCATGTCAATAATTCTTTTGACATCAGCGTTTGAGAGGTTTGTAAGTGTGATGTAGTTACCCTGCAGGAAACTTAGGCGGGAGTCATCATCCTTAAAGTAGAGTGTCTCACGCATATCTGGGGGCATCTGATCAATAAAGCAGAATACACAGTTATTTGTGCATGAACGGGGGTTGTCTATGAGGTAGGTTTCAAATTCCAAACCAAGGGGTTCACCCACCTGCTTTGTAACAACAAATGTTAGTGGTACATTGTCACGTAGCACAGCAACCTCCACAGAGGGATCATAGGAGTAAAACTTTAGATCAAAAACATCATTTATAGTGTGCCCCGCCACAGATACAAGTATGTCACCAGGTCTGATCCCTGCTTTCTTAGCAGGGCTTCCTCCATCAACAGAGATTATATTTGCGGACATCCTTAGCCTCCTCCCTCCAGGTATGTTACTAGCTTGTCAAAAACTGTCAAAAAACACATCAATCCGGCATCAGCCGGATTGATACATCATTATTTCTTGCTCTTTTCAACCGCAATAACCTCACGGCCGTTGTAGCTGCCGCAGGATTTACAGATTCTGTGGGGCAGTTTAAACTCTCCACATTTAGGACAGGTAATAAGGTTAGGTGCGTCCAGCTTCCAGTGTGAGCTACGCCTCTTATCACGCCTTGCTTTTGATGTTTTTCTCTTTGGAACCGCCATGCCTTGACACCTCCTTCAAAAACGCAGTTACACCGCGGTCATCCACCATGGGATTAATAACAGCAGATAACAGTCTTTTGGTATGTTAATCCTTGTTCAGAAACTGTTTGAGCTTTTCAAGCCTTGGATCTATGTCAGCTTCACAGCTGCACTCATGCTTGTTTAGATTAGTTCCGCATTTTGGGCAAATACCTTTGCATTCATCACTGCAGAGGAATGTCATATCACTCTCCAGGATTATGGCAGAACGCACGACCTCGTCCACATTGACCGACGCGTCCTCCAAAAGCACTATGTCAGAGTTCTCAAAATCATCAGGATTCTGAAGTTCCTCAGCCAGGACAGCCTCAACTGTCAGGTTATAGTCCTTAACAGTGTTGGCAGTGCAGCGGCTACAATCAAAGCGGATTTCCGTAATACATTCAGCTTCAAGCAACAGCATTCCAGC
>CAZIVK010000397.1:0-1923 GCA_964542515.1 uncultured Oscillospiraceae bacterium
GGGCGACATGATGCTTCGTCAGCCCGGTGCCTCACCAGAGGAGAATCTCGCACGCCTAAGATCGCTTGGCCTTGAGGTCGTGAGCGTAGGCGCAAACCAGCTCGTCAAATATGGCGAGGCGGCTATTGATGGCGTTATCGAGAGTGCGAAGCTCACTGGCGCAAAGTTCGCCTGCTGCTACGTTTCATCCATTATTAACCCGATGATGGGCAAACCCGAGTGTGACAAGGATACATTTTACCAGGAGATAGAGAACCTTGAAAAAGCTGCTGAGCGTTGCGCTGCTGCTGGACTCAAGCTCTGCTACCATAACCACAACTATGAGTTCTTGCGCATGTTTGATGGCCTGTGTGCCTTTGACCAGATGGTTGCCCGAACCTCCACGCTGAGCTTTGAACCAGACTGCGGTTGGGCCACCTACGCCGGAGTAGATCCGGTAAAGCTGCTTGACCGTCTTGCTCAACGTGTGACTGCCATCCATTTAAAGGACTTCATACCGGGCCGAGACGTGACCTCCAAGAGCGAATTTACCGGTGCGGAGCGCATAATGCCGTGCTTTACAAGCGTCGGCTCCGGATGCCTGAACCTTCTCGACGTAACCGGTTGGGCTGCGGATCATGAAATTGAGTGGTGTACCGTTGAGCAGGACACAAACAACAACCTCACGAGCCTTGAGTCGCTCCAATGCTCTATTCTCAACGTGCGCGAGACCGGATTTGTGGCAATCTGATCGGTACCGAGCAAATAGCTACGTCGGATTGCCGTAAAATCAAGTACGTTCCGTTCTATGTCTGAGTACTATATAGTACAAAGAGAAATTCTTATCAGATCAAGAACGGGAGGTAGTAAAAGTGCTTTTTGGAAATAACGATTCGTGGATCTGGATTATAATAATTGCAGTTGTTCTTATATTTTTATTACAGGACAACAAACATCCTCGCGGTTGCTGAATGAGGCAAGACCTTTAGTCTCATTTTCGTAAAACTCTGGGAACTACCAAACGGTGGTTCCTTTTCTTTTGACCGCTTACAGAAGGGAGGCGACGAATATACGAAAACTCAGGAAATGTAAGGATTCACCCTATAGAAAATGCTTTTCTAGGGTGCATGTCTTTACAAGATACTGTTTATAGGTTAGCGCGCATTGTAGCGATCGAGACCTGCCTGCTTGATTGCAATTGCCTCCTCTATACCGAGGTTAGTTATGTTCTGACGGTAGGTGTCAAAGTTGGATAAAGCTGAATATTTCGGAGATTTTGCATAGGGTTGGTTACACCAACACCTCCTTTTCCACCGTATCTTTTTGAATAAATACGGTCTGACTCCTAACGAATATCGAGAAGGGACGAAACAATCAGCCAATTCTGAGGCAGATTAGTCACCAGTAGCTCTGTTTTATCTAAAATTAGATAAATGACATGAGGTCAAAAAGCCATATGTGCAAGCTTTTTGACCTCATGCAAGGAAACTTTTAAGTGGGGCAAATGTAGCGCGCTGTGCACGTAAATTCTCAAACATATTTTCTATATAATACTCACCTTTCTTTAATATACTTGGGTTGACCTCTATCCCAAAGCTCCGAGCCAACAGAATGCCATTTAACCTTCAATGTAAACAAATGTATAGGCTAATGAAGGTTAAACAATTATGACTTCAAAGCCATCCCAATAAACTTATCAGCATAATCTGCCATAAATAGTGGAATATTCAGGAGGTCACCATCAAGACGTAGGTTGTTTAGTGAAAAGCGCACACGTAGTTTTACTTTATCACCGTACTTTTCTTTGTATTTTTTTAAGTTCCTGCTCTCCACATTGCTTTCTGATTTTACTTCTACGGGCAAAATATCATTTTCTCTTTGGATAAGAAAATCAACTTCATATTTGGGGTTTTCTACAGTCCAATAACGGGGCATAGCTTCAAA
>CAZIVK010000398.1:0-1921 GCA_964542515.1 uncultured Oscillospiraceae bacterium
TGAGTCAGATATCTGAAGAGGAAAAGCAGTTAGTAGGACAGTTAAACATCATCGGTATGCGTGGATGCGAAGAGTTTGTCCAGAAGGTAGACCATTACATTGCAGATTGGCGCGGAAGAGTTGATGGTACCTATATCACAAGTGCAGCTTGCCCACGTTTTGGCACAGGTGAAGGAAAAGGAATCATCTACGAAACAGTCCGCGGAAATGATCTCTTCATTATTTGTGACCCCTTTAATTACGGAGCAACTTACAAAATGTATGGCATGGATGTCCCAATGAGCCCGGATGACCACTTTCAGGATCTTAAGCGCATAATAGGTGCAGCCGGTGGAAAACCTAGGCGCATCACAGCTATCATCCCCATGCTCTACGAAGGCCGCCAGCACCGCAGAGGCGCTAGAGAATCCCTCGACTGTGCTGTTGCACTGCGTGAACTCGTGGATATGGGAGTCACAAACATCATCACCTTTGATGCCCATGACTCCAGAGTCCAGAATGCCATCCCTTACAGTGGGTTTGAAAACATTCTGCCCCACTATCAAATGATTAAAGCGCTGAAAAACACGGTTCCAGATTTCTCATTTGATTGCAATGATACAATAATTATCTCCCCAGACGAGGGTGGACTAAACCGCTGCATGTACTACGCTTCAGTTCTTGGACTTGACCTCGGTATGTTTTATAAGCGCCGTGACTACACAAATGTCATCAACGGACGCAACCCAATAGTAGCACATGAATTCCTAGGAAACAGCCTTGAGGGTAAGGACGTCATCATTATTGATGACATGATCTCATCGGGTGACTCGGTTATTGATGTCTCCTATCAACTTAAATCCCGGGGTGCCGGACGTATCTTTGTTTTTGCAACCTTCGGCCTCTTCTGTGACGGATTGGACCATTTTGATGATGCATACAAAAAAGGCTACTTTGACCGCATCTTCACAACAAACTTGATCTACAAATCTGATGAAGTAAGATCCCGCGAATGGCACACATTAGTTGACCTGACTAAGTTCGTAGCACTTATTATAGACACCCTCAACTATGACAGGTCTATCAGCAGCCTTTTGGATCCCGTTGATAAAATCAATAGACTTATGGGGAAATAGTCTTCCAGCGCTCTATCATATCGGCTACCTCTCCACAAAGCTCCCTGGCTATCTCCTCGTTATAGCCCTCCCCCGCAATCTTAATACATCTCTTTGAGAGGCACGGGGCAACATGCACCCACCCATTCTTCTTTTGTAGACGTACACCGTCACCCAGTTCACGGTCCCCTGTGCCGGTTGCCAGACCCTTCATTAGCGCTCCTCTATCACCGTTAAAAGGAGTTTCCATAGAATATACCGCAAACTCAGGAAGCATATCATAGAGCTCTGCTGCGCTTAGGCCATTCCAACCTAGGTAGCTGCAGAGCTTTATTCCTGCCCATATTCCATCAAATAGAAAATGGTTCTGTCTGGTATACTTATCAAATAGTTCATCTCTATTTTGTCTAAAGACGGTACACCCCTCCAGAGCCGCCAACTCATCAATAATCTTAGGTGCTCCGAATGGAAGTGCAATTACGCTGTTGCCCTCCCAAAAGTGGATAAGCGCCAGGATAACCTCCACGGTTTCTTGGCTGAAAATCCTGTCATTTTCATCAATGACTCCGAGACGTGTGCCATCCTCACTAACACTAAGCTTTAAGACTCCCCCTATGCGGAGCGTATCAGAATCCTCCAGTAGTTCCTTTAATACATTACTTGCACAGCCTTGAGATCTAACCAATACCGCGCTTTTACTACCAATCTCACTACTCATAAAGTTTTCGTAGGCTAAGGGGACTCCAAGTGCAAACTTCTCCATGCCGTACTGCATCAGTTGTTCAGAAGGTATCCCCGACTTCACAGCATTATTAACCTTTCTTAGG
>CAZIVK010000399.1:0-1911 GCA_964542515.1 uncultured Oscillospiraceae bacterium
GTGGAGTTGTAGCCAGTTTTGCAATGCAAGCGGACATAATACTGGCTGAACCTAAAGCACTTGTTGGATTTGCCGGCCCAAGAGTTATAGAGCAAACTATAAGACAGAAGCTGCCTTCCGGCTTTCAGCGCTCAGAGTTCCTCTTGGAAAAGGGCTTTGTAGACCGCATTACAGACCGCAGAACACTAAAACAAGAACTTACAACGCTTTTGATATTTCACAGGGAGGTAACGCCATGACCGCTTATGAACGAGTACTAGCAGCACGCAAAAAAGGCAGACCTACCGCCCTATCCTTTATATACAACATATTTACTGAATTTACCGAGTTGCACGGCGACAGAGCCTTTGCAGACGACAGCGCAATAGTAGGTGGTCTTGCAAATCTCAACGGCACTCCTGTTACAGTAATAGGAATAGAAAAGGGAAACGACACTAAGGAGAAAATCCACCGCAACTTTGGCTCTGTACACCCGGAGGGCTATCGCAAGTCCTTGAGGCTTATGAATCAGGCAGAGAAGTTCCACCGCCCAATAATCTGCTTTGTGGACACTGCGGGTGCATTCTGTGGAATCAGCGCTGAGGAGCGCGGCCAGGGCCACGCCATAGCCCAAAACATTATAGGAATGATGTCCCTGAAAACTCCCGTGATATCTGTCCTCATAAGTGAAGGTGGTTCTGGTGGAGCCCTTGCTCTGTCCGTAGCGGACGAGGTCTGGATGCTTGAAAATGCAATTTACTCAGTTATCTCACCCGAAGGGGCTGCAAGCATCCTTTGGAAGGACTCCTCAAAGACCTATGAGGCCAGCCAAAGTCTCAAACTTACTGCATCAGACCTCATGGAACTTGGTGTGATTGAGCGGATAATCAAGGAGCCTGCCGGTGACTTTGCACCACTATATAGGCTGCTCCGACAGGAGTTGCACAGATCATTGATGGAAAAGGCAGCTGTGGAGCCGGAAACCCTGGTCTCACAACGCCAAAATAGGTTCCGTGCGATAGGAGGGCAGTCCCTATGATAGCCATGGTTACAGACAGTACCGCTTGCATGACAAAAGCAGAAGCCGAAGCGCTTGGCGTGGTATATGTCAATATGGAGTACCAGGTAGACGGAGTTAGCTACACAGACGACTTTATTTACGACAATGCACACAAAGATAGCGTCACATTCGATATGGTACCTGCCACCACATCAAAAGTTCCCCCAACCGCTTTTATCTCTACCTTTACAACCTTACTAAACGCAGGGTATGAAGTATTATGTTTACCTATCTCCTCCAGACTTAGCGGGACATACAATAATGCCCTTGCAAGTGCCCAATATCTAGGAGGCGACCGCATAAAAGTAGTTGACACAAAAACAACTGCAGGCGGACTTCTTCTCATGATAAGGAGGGCTCGCGAGTGGATCAATGAAGGTTTTCCCCTTTCAATGGTTGCAAATAAGCTTGAGCTCCTACGCTCACGTGTTCAGATCTCATTTTCTGTTGGTAGCATGGTTCCTATCCGCCTCTCCGGTAGGCTCGGTCTTGTACGCCTCTCCTTAGGGACAGTGCTCAACATGAGGCCCATCCTCCTGTGCACAGACGGAGCCATTGTATCCAACGGCATGGCACGGGGCCGCCAGGAACAGTACCGCGAACTGATCAAAACAGTACCCAAAACCGCCAAAGATATAGTTGTGCACTACTATAAATCAAAGCAGGCAGCAGAACAGCTCTCAGCCATGCTTAAGAAAACACATAGCAATGTGTACACCATCCGCAAACTCTGTCCTACATTGGGCATTCACCTTGGATCGGATGTAGTCGGAATTGCATGGATAGAGTAATTTTGCAGCCGCTGTGTCGTGTTAAATGATGTCAAGCGTTTTTGAAAATGTCCCGAAAAGATCAAAACATAAACCCTGAAA
>CAZIVK010000400.1:0-1907 GCA_964542515.1 uncultured Oscillospiraceae bacterium
AAATTCATAAAAAAACTTGACCTCAAAACGCCGCTACAAAAGCGCCTATCAAGGAGATTCTGGCTATTCATTGCAGTTGAGGCAATCCTAGCAATCCTCTTCTTTATTACCTTAAACTCATTTGCATTCCTGTTTTTCCTACTAGGTATAATTCTGATAGTAGTCTACGCCAATAGATTCCACCTGCTTATTTCAGACCTGGGGAAAATTACATATCACGTTGCACGAATCAAATCCGGTGACCTTGTAAGTCCCCACAACCTAAACCATGATTCAGACCTCTTCCAGACAGGTGAGCAACTAAACTCGCTTCAATCAGGAATGTCCGCCGCCGTTGAACAACGCATACAATCTGAACGCATGAAAATAGAACTCATAACAAACGTGTCCCACGACCTAAAAACACCACTAACCTCCATTATCAGCTATGTAGATCTCCTAGAGAGGGAGGAACTTCCACCACCGGCAGATGAGTATGTACATGTGCTTTCCCAGAAAGCACAGCGCTTAAAGACCATGATATCCGATATATTTGATGTCTCAAAAGCATCAAGCGGTAATCTTCCAGTAGACATGATCACTCTCGAACTTGCACGCCTCGTAGAACAGACCATTGCCGACATGGATGAGGACATAAATAAATCCGGCCTAACATTCAAGACCAGATTCCCAGAAGAACTAATATACATCCAGAGCGATGGCGACCGCCTCTACCGCGTCCTGCAAAACCTCATAGACAACACCCTCCGATACTCCCTCACCGGCTCCAGAGTATACATCACCATAAGTTCCAATAAAGACACAGCAACACTGGAAATTAAGAATACCTCCTCCCACGACCTAGGCGATAACAACACCGACCTCACCGAACGCTTCGTCCGTGGCGATGAATCCCGCTCCACCGAAGGCTCCGGCCTCGGCCTCTCAATAGCACAAACCTTTACCGAAGCCTGCGGCGGTACTTTCACCATCTCAACCGATGATGACATCTTCAAAGTCACCCTTGACTTCCCCAAACGTGACTAAACATGGGGACGGTTACTTTGTTCAATTTTTACAAGGTAACCGTCCCCGCGTTTAAAAAGTACACGTCAATGGTGGAACAGACGCATTCCGGTGAACGCCATTACCATTCCATACTTATTACAGGCGTCTATGACAGCATCATCACGTATGGAGCCACCAGGCTGTACAATAAAACTTGCACCGCTTTTCTTGGCACGCTCAATGTTGTCACTGAATGGGAAAAAGGCATCTGAGCCCAATGAAACGCCACTAACCTTATCAAGCCACTCACGCTTTTCACTTCTAGTTAGAGGATCTGGTCTTTTGGTAAAAATATCACTCCACGCATCAGTCATAAGCATATCCTCCCAATCATCGGAAAGATACACATCAATAGCGTTATCCCTATTGGCACGTCCAAGTCCCTTAACAAACTTTAGCCCCAAAACCTTTTCATGCTGCCTAAGGAACCAGATGTCTGCCTTTGAACCAGCCAACCTGTTACAGTGTATCCTGGACTGCTGTCCCGCACCAATACCAATAGCCTGTCCACCATACACATAACATACTGAGTTGGACTGGGTGTACTTAAGTGTAATAAGAGATATAATCATGTCCCGTTTAGCATCCTCGGTCAAGGCCTTATTCTCAGTTACAATGTTAGAAAAAATAGAATCATCAACTTTGTAGTCATTTCTGCCCTGCTCAAATGTTATGCCAAAAACATCCTTGTGCTCAAGAGGCACTGGAACATAATCCTTGTCTATCTCAATAACATTGTAATTACCTTTACGCTTTGATCTCAATCTCTCCAAAGCTTCCTCTGTGTACCCAGGTGCACTTACCCCATCGGCAACCTCAGGTGCAATAAGCGATGCCGTAGATGCATCACATACATCACT
>CAZIVK010000401.1:0-1902 GCA_964542515.1 uncultured Oscillospiraceae bacterium
AACTTGCTTAAGGTAAGAGCTTGGGGAGACGCCATGCTCGGTCCTCTTTGGTATTGAAAAGCATACGCTAAGGCTTTATAATTGGTTGCATTGAATCTAGAAACGTAGACAAAGGAGAAGATTATGAAAATTGTTATGCTGGAGCCCCTTGGAGTAGGTACAGAACACATGGAGCAGTTAGCAAAGCCTGTTATTGATGCAGGGCACACATTTGTTCCGTGTAGCGAGAAGCTGACTGTAGATGAGCAGAAGGCAAGAATAGCGGACGCAGATGCCGTCATTATTGCAAACAGTCCTCTTACAGGTGATGTTATTAGGAACGGGAATAATTTGAAGTATATCTCGGTTGGCTTTACTGGGGTAGACCATGTTGACAAGGCAGCATGTATAGAAAAGGGCATCCGGATTAGTAATGCCGCTGGATACTGCACAGATGAAGTAGCAGAGCTCACAATAGCTATGATGATACACCTGCTCAGAAGTGTGAAAGACGCGGACTTAGCCGCTCACGCATCTTTTACAAAAGCAGGCCTTCCGGCTTTCTCACTGAACGGCAAGACGGTGGGGATCATTGGCACCGGAGCAATCGGAATCCGTGTTGCCGAACTCTGTAAAGCTTTTGGCTGTAAAGTGATTGGATACAGCAGACGTCAGAGCAGTAAAGCTGTTGCCGCGGGGATTGAGCACAAAACCCTAGATGAAGTCATGAGTGAAAGCGACATAATAACTCTGCACGTACCTCTCAATGACGGCACCCATGGGATGATAAATACTGAAAAAATAGCACTTATGAAAAACTCTTCATATCTCATAAACTGCGCCCGTGGTGCCGTTGTGGACAGTGCCGCCCTTGCGGACGCACTAAATTCCGAGAGAATAGCGGGAGCAGCCATTGATGTATTTGAAAACGAGCCTCCCATTGAAGCAAGTCACCCGCTGTTAAACGCAAAAAACATACTACTCACGCCGCATATAGCCTTCTACACTAAGGAATCCATGGAAAAACGGGCTGCCATTGTAGTAAATAATGTTATGAGTTGGCTTAACGGTGAGTATATCAACGAAGTGAAGTTATAAATAAACCACCTCAGCTGTTTGTGACGTGACAGCATATCCATCAGATAGCATTGACAATCTACAGAAATTCAGGTATAATATCTTTAGATCACTTCAAGGAGGTATATACCATGCCGAACATTAAATCTAGTACTGACCTACGTAATAATTATAACGAGATCTCCACTTTTTGCCGTGAAAGCCGCGAGCCTGTCTTTATTACTAAAAACGGTCAAGGGGACTTGGCGGTTATGAGTATTGAAACTTATGAGACGCTTAGCGGTAAGTTAGAACTCTATCGCTTGCTTGACGAAGGGAGAGCGGCTATCAAAGATGGCAAGAAACGCCCGCTTTTTGATGTCATGAAGGATATCAAACAAGGCATCGACCATGACGAAATATAGTGTTGACATATCTGAACCGGCCGAAAATGACCTCAGAGATATTATCCGGTATGTTTCTTCACAGCTATCCGCTCCTGTATCAGCACTGAAACTGATGTCGTTGTTGGAAGAAGCAATGGGGAGTCTATCAAATAATCCACAACGCTGTCCGATTTTAGTCGATGAACGCTTATCACAATTGGGATACAGAAAATTAATTGTAAAAAAATATGTTGTCTTTTTTTCTATCGATGAGATTAACAAGGTGGTTGACGTCGAAAGAATTCTGTACGGCAGGCGTGATTGGATAAGAATTTTATGATCACTGCCTGTACTCCATAACTTGGTGACATACTCCCGCCGCTTCAGAGGATAAATCCGGTACCTTTTCAGATGCACGCCCAATGGAAAACATAGCTTGCACTCCCGAATCAAAGAACCTCTACATCTTTGACTACAGGAC
>CAZIVK010000402.1:0-1895 GCA_964542515.1 uncultured Oscillospiraceae bacterium
TTTCCATCTCCGGATGCCGTGTAGCCATGCTGTTAATCTTTGGTTGTGATATGAATATCTCCTGCATCCTGCTCTGTTGTCTGTTAATTATCTACGGCGTGCGTCTCAGTGGCTTTCTGCTTGTGCGTGAGTTCAAAAGTTCAGTCTATCGTAAGACACTAAAGCAAGCCACTGGGGATGACAAACCTATGCCAATCTTTGTAAAAGCAGTTATTTGGATTGCCTGTTTCTTGATGTACACCACCCAGGTGACTCCAATACTGTATAGGCTGGAAGCGGGTGTTTTTAGTGGATTCATGCCCTTGCTGGGAGTTGCTATAATGGCGCTATCCCTCACCATAGAATCCATAGCAGACTGGCAGAAATCTAAGTCAAAAAAGGAGAATCCCAGCCGATTCTGTGCTACTGGTCTTTACAAAATTGTGCGCTGCCCCTACTACCTGGGTGAAGTAATGTTCTGGACAGGTGTTCTTGTTTCAAGCTTTGGTGTGCTAAGCGGAGTATTTCAATGGACTATTGCTATCCTCGGCTACTTACTACTTGTGTATGTGATGTTTAGCGGTGCAAAAAGGCTGGAGAATCGTCAGAACAAAAACTACGGCAGTGATCCAGCATATCAAAAATATGTTAAGGTGACACCTATCTTGTTACCACTCATACCCCTGTATTCACTGCAGAAAGCTGATTTCATAAAATAACATATAAATAATGCAAGGCACAATACATCAAAACCGGGAGTTGGATGTATTGTGCCTTGCATTATTTTTGTTTCTCTTTTGCGCGTTTGTCGTTAATTAAATCCATATGCTCCTCAGTTATAAGTTCAACACCATTCTCCTTGGCCCAGGAGACACAGCCCTTTAGGGCAGTGTTCAGGAAGATACGGGGAACCTTTATGAGCTTGAGACAGGCCTCATCTGTGAACCTCACATTTGGATCAATACGGTCAGCTGCATAACGGACGGAGGATACCGATCCCTCACGCATAGGCAGGATTTCAGGACGTGGTCTGGAAAAACGGGTGTACCAGAAATTTTTAGAATCACGGTAGCCATAGTCCACAGGCACACATGGGAATACCCTGGAAGTTACCCCATTCACAATGCCGTTGTAGTACTTCTCCTTCATCAAAATCTTATCTATTCTTAAGATGAAGTGAGCTCCAAATTCACTGGTAATACCGTTGAAGTCACGGTACGGTGGTGGATAACCGTCCAACTGCCCGGACTTGTCTGCAGAAGCTCCATCAAGATCACTCATCCAAGTACATTCAAATACCTGGTAGCTTTCTGCCACAACCTTAGGGAACGCCTCCTCCGGATGCTCTGATGCCATCTGTCCATCCTCTAAAGTAAAGATGCAATTTTTCATCTTTTCAGCTGGTGTATCCCCCGGCCATCCCAGTTTTACAGTCTCTTTAAATAACTTTTTTTCATCGGTAATAAAGTTTAGAGAACATCTCCCTCTCTCCAGAAGGTGCTGTGCTGTGTTGGATGAGTTTCTGCAACAGAGTAACATGGCGTAATAGTCTTTACCTGCTACATAATAGGGCTGTACAAGGGAATATGGCCCAAGGCTGGTAGCACCGTCCTCCATCAAGGTTCCAACCAATATTGTTGGCATAGGAAAAAAAGCTGAGGTTTGATAAAAGTTGTCTACTATGCGTAAGTTTTTAAAGCTGCTCACAATATGTTCCTCCCACTATTTACTACTAAAAGCAACCTGTCCCTTTCCGTTGCACTTTGCTTCATATAGTGCTTTGTCCGCTTTGTCAAATATTACTTCATATGGTTCATTTTCAGAGACCATGGTTACTCCCATACTTACAGATACATTTTCTACATTGTCTATTTCTTTGATAAGGTTGATAACCTTCTGGCACTTTTCCTTAACAA
>CAZIVK010000403.1:0-1888 GCA_964542515.1 uncultured Oscillospiraceae bacterium
CAAGTCTGTAGCGGACTTACACCGCCGAGTAATTGCCCATGCCGGGCGCACAATACGTGGACGCCAGGTTTAAAAACCTGGCGTCCTATAATTAATAGCTTATAAACTTATACCTTTGACTTTGGTTGCTTGGTGAGGAACATTATTATGGCTCCAATTATTGATGATCCGGAGGCAATAATGAAGGCTTTGAACAGAACGTTGATGTCTATGACGCTGGGGTCTGCGGCCCTTGCTGCGTCTATGAAGTAGCCGCCTACGAAGGAGGAGAGGACCGCACCTATGCCAAATCCTAACAGGACCATGCCGTAGATCATGGCAACGTGTTTGGATCCAAAGTAGTCTGCAGTGAGTGCAGGAAAGGTACCAAGATATCCGCCGTATAGGAAGCCTATTGCTGCTACAAGTACAAAGAATAGAACGCTTGTAACCACGAGTTTTACCAGGAGCACTAGGATAGCTGTGCTAACTAATAGGACTAGCACTGTGGTTTTACGGCCAATTCTATCTGAAACCCAGCCCCAGAACAGGCGTCCAAAGGAGTTGAACAAAGTGACTGCCATGACGCCCGCTACCGCTATGTGCTTGAGTTCAGGTTGGTAGCTGGCGATGGTCTTGCCAAATGCAATCATCATGAGACCGGCCATGCAGGCAAGCATCAGGACCACTGTCAGAGCATAGATTTGTGGAGTTTTCAGAGCCTCTGCAGGAGTAAACTCATACTGTTTTTTGCCGGATTTAGGTGTAGGAGGAGTCCATCCTTTTGGAGCGTAGTCCGCAGGGGGATCCGATATAAGCATAGCACCTACGGTACATACAACAATGAATATCAGCGCCAATATCTTAAATGTAATTAGCTCACCAATTCCAGGGACTCCACCGCCAAATGCTTTAATAGTATATTCTGCAATAGGAGTGAAGACAACTCCACCAAAACCTAAAGCCGATACAATAATTCCTGTTATAAACCCACGCATATCTGGAAACCATTTTTGGCAACACGCTATGGAAGTTGAGTAGGTCATGCCCATTCCAAATCCACCTATAACGCCATAAGTTACCCATACTAGCCACCCCATAGCGGGAGTGCTAAAAGATGCAAGAAAGAATCCAATCGACAGGATTATCCCGCCGTAAATAACAACCTTCCGGGTGCCGATCTCTCCCTGTAGGTATCCGCCAAAAGTGCTACCTGTTGTGAGCATCACCAGTAGTATGGAAAAGGCTAAACCGGCTGATGAGTTGCTCCCTCCAAACAGGTGAACGGCAACGCCATTCTGAAAAACGCCCCATATGTACGCTGTACCAAGGCAGAGTTGAATTGCAATACCTGCAAAGACCGGAATCCATCTGTTTTGAATTTTTACCATAAAACACCTCTTATACATTTTAAAGATTATACCCGAATATAGCTATAGGCGCAATATGCTTTCTTGCATTATTTTGGTAAAGCGTTTATAATTGTGTTATATACTATATTTTAGGTGAAAGGGGCAACACATATGGCATTAATCAAAATGAACTTTCTCTCAAAAGAGCTGTTCATGCAGATGGACGTGAGCGTCATCATTCCAGAGAGCTACAGCTCTCCACTATCACTTGGAGTAAGTGATAAGAAATACCCCACACTATGGCTACTCCATGGCGGCGGAGGAGATCACACGGATTGGCAGCGTTTTACCTCAATTGAGCGTTACGCAAATGATGCAGGCATTGCAGTCGTAATGCCCGGAGTGGACTACTCCGGGTACATGGACACACACTATGGAAACTACAAGTACTTCACCTATCTAACGGAAGAACTCCCATCCTTCCTCAGGCATGTCTTACCTCTGTCTGCAGACTCAAAAGACAACTTTGTGGCAGGACTTAGCATGGGAGGTTACGG
>CAZIVK010000404.1:0-1874 GCA_964542515.1 uncultured Oscillospiraceae bacterium
GGGGTACAAGGATTGTATACTCCTCCTTCATCTCCTTGGTAAAGAGAAGTCTTCCGGTTTTATCATACTTAAGTTCAGCCATCTGCCGGTACCCTCCTTGATGCGGAATTCATAGCAGCCCTGAGTGACCTCAGACGGATTTTAGCTGCCCCGAGACTTGATATCTCATCAATTTTTATCTGAGTATATAGTTTGCCGCGGCTCTCCAGAAGTTCCCGCAGCTCATCCCCTGTGATTGCATCCGTTCCACATCCAAAACTCACTAGTTGCACAAATTCTATATGCGGGTTTTTTGAAGCGAGGTCTGCGGCGTTGTACATCCTTGTGTGATATGTCCACTGGTTAAGAATTTTCAGATGTGGCGCATCACCCAGGTGCGCCACGGAATCCTCACTCACCACAACCATATCAAGTGATGTTACAAGCCTGTCCAAACCGTGGTTGACCTCCGGGTCCACATGGTACGGGCGCCCCGCAAGGATTATTACACGTTTTCCGTTAAGGGCGGCATACTCAAGGGCCTTCTCACCTTGCCTTTTTATATCATTGTGGAATTCCTCATAGGCAGCTTTCCCCGCTCTGTTGGCAGTCCTAATCTCCTTTTCAGTGAGGTCAGGATAGTAGGGGTGCAGAGCCTCAAAAGCCTTCTTCACAAAACTGCGTTTAGATATGACAAGATAGGGGTATATGTAATCAACCTTCTCCACCTGTGGCATGTTTGCTTTAATGAGTTCAGGGTAGTAGGCCACCACCGGACAGTTGAAGTAGTTGTCTGCGTCCTTATCCTCCCTGTGGTTATAGGGCGCAACAGGATAAAATATCTTTTTGATTCCACGCTTCACAAGATCATCAATATGTCCGTGAACAAGCTTTGCGGGGTAACATACCGTGTCAGACGGGATAGTGTCCTGTCCAGTTTGGTAAAGCTCATGGGATGAGCGCGCAGATAGAACTACACCTATACCAAGCTGTGCAAAAAATTCGTTCCAAAAGGGAAGTGTGTCAAAGTAGTTTAGAACCATCGGAATGCCTATGACGCCCCGCGGCTGGTTTTCCAAGGGTTCAAACTCAGTAAGTTTTTTATATTTATAGTCATAGAGATTTGGAAGTGCTGAGTCAGTCCGCGCAATACCTGCGCCACGCTCACACTTGTTACCGGTTATAAACCTCCTGCCGCCACTAAAGCGGTTTACCGTCAGCGTACAGCGGTTTTCACAGAGCCCGCAGGTAGCCGCGGTTGAGGTGTGCTCAAAGGATTGTAATTCTTCAGCGGATATAAGTGTAGACCGGCCTGTTCCCTCTTTCATAGCATACAGGGCACACCCAAACGCACCCATAAGTCCTGCTATTTCAGGCCGTACAACCTCAGCACCTAACTCCATTTCAAACGCACGAAGGATTGCGTCATTAATAAAGGTGCCGCCCTGGACAACTATATGCTCTCCAAGGTCTTTGGGGTCCACAACACGTATTACCTTATATAGAGCATTTTTGACAACAGACAGTGAAAGACCAGCTGAGATGTCACTGACATCCGCCCCCTCCTTTTGTGCCTGCTTTACCGATGAGTTCATAAACACCGTACAGCGCGATCCCAAATCGGCCGGTCTTTTGCTGAAAAGCCCAAGTTTTGCAAACTCCTCAACACCGTAGCCGATAGCCTTAGCAAATGTCTCAATAAAGGAACCACAGCCGGACGAGCACGCCTCATTTAGCATGATTGAGTCTATGGCTCTATTTCTTACGTGGAAGCACTTCATATCCTGGCCGCCGATATCCACTATGTAGTCCACCAAAGGGTCAAAATGGGACGCCGCGTAATAGTGGGCCATTGTTTCAACCAGACCAAAGTCTGCGCCAAAGGCACTTACCAT
>CAZIVK010000405.1:0-1865 GCA_964542515.1 uncultured Oscillospiraceae bacterium
AGTGGCCCAGACCTGATTATTGAGCTCCCCACACCGTATGCCTGTTCCACAGCTGAAAAGTTTTCCTCATCTGCAGTGCAACTTCTCAATGCCTGTGGTGTTGTCACCCACATATCTTTTGGGAGTGAGGCCGGGGAAACTGAGAGTCTTACAAAGATTGCAGAGCATCTGGATTCGGATGAGTTCAGGGAGGCCCTCTCGGAGGAACTTCTCAAAGGCAACCTTTTTGCCAAGTCACGTCAAAATGCAGTTGCAAAGGGCCTGGGGAAACTTGCAGATATTATGAGCTCGCCCAATAACATTTTGGGAATTGAATATATAAGAGCACTGAACAGTCTTGGCTCAAACATAAAACCAGTTACAATGAAAAGAATAGGTGTAGGTCATGATGCAACATTTTCTGAGGAGGAGGTGGCGTCTGCATCATATATACGCTCCATGATAAACAGGGGAGAGGCTTACAGTGCTATGAGGTACATTCCTGGAGGGTCAATTGAGGTGTACCTGCGGGAGCTCGCACGGGGTGCCGGACCTATAAACCTCAGTATGAATGACGCTCTAGTATTAGGTCAGTTGCGTAGACTGAGTGTTACTGACTATGAAAAGTTACCGGATGTGTCTGAAGGCCTTCACTATAGGATATATAACGCTGTCAAGTCCGCTAGGAGTGTGGAGGAAGCAGCTGACGCAGCTAAAACAAAGCGCTATACCCATGCAAGGATCCGCAGGATTCTTATGTGTGCATATCTCGGCATAACTTCTGAGGACTCTGAAACACCTCCACCTTATATAAGGGTGCTTGCCTTTAATGATAAGGGACGCTCTCTTTTACGGCAGATGAACAAAAAGAGTACTTTGCCCATCATTATAAAACCTTCCGAAGCTAAGAACTTAAGTGCTGAGGTCGTAAGGATATTTGACCTAGAATCTCTGGCAACAGACCTCTACATGCTTTCGGCGCCATCTACGGACCTCCGTAAGTCCGGTAGTGACATTGTTAACACCCCATATTATAAAGAGAAGTAAATAATGCGGCTTTTCAGGCATATATTGTCTGGAGGGGATGTTTATATGGGCTGTAGAATAGCTGACCTGCGTCTCAAGGAGGTTATCAACATACGTGACGGAGCAAGGCTCGGTTTTGTGTCAGATGTTGAAATAGACGTTGAATGCGGTAAGGTCCTAGCAATTATTGTTCCTGGGCTCTGCACTTTCTGGTTTTTTGCCCGTGACCCGGACTACGTAATTCCTTGGCACTCAATAGAGAAGATTGGTGAGGATATAATACTTGTGGACTATACCATGCCTCCGCACTCGAGATATAAAGAGAAAAGACCCTGGTTTTAAAGGTTTCGGGCATAAAATATAATAAAATGCTTGCATAAAAGCGGACTGTGTGCTAAAATATCACACGGTCCGAATTTTTTATCGGACAAAACACACGCAGGTGCTGTCGGCTAACGGTGCAGTTATGTGACTGTCTCAGCCGGTATAATTCAAACATCTGCGGAGGGTTAACCGAAGGAGGATATATTAATGTCAATTATCTCAATGAAGCAGCTCCTGGAGGCCGGTGTACACTTTGGCCACCAGACACGCAGATGGAACCCCAAGATGGCCCCTTATATTTTTACGGAGCGTAACGGAATCTACATTATTGATCTACAGAAAACCGTACGTAAACTTGAGGAGGCCTATTACTTTGTGCGTGACCTCGCAATAGAAGGTGAATCCATTCTATTTGTAGGAACAAAGAAACAAGCTCAGGACTCTATCCGTGAGGAAGCTGGAAGAGCCGGTATGTACTTTGTTAATGCCCGTTGGCTCGGAGGCATGCTCACAAACTTTAAAACAATGCGTCAAAG
>CAZIVK010000406.1:0-1861 GCA_964542515.1 uncultured Oscillospiraceae bacterium
GTCCAACGCTCTATCCAGCTGAGCTACGGGCGCGCATTTGAGGATGCCGAATTATTATATCAGAGAGTTGAGTTATATGCAAACAAAATAAGTGGGTTTTGTATGAAAGCTTGTACATTCTTCCTGTTTACTATTGTTGAAACGGTGGTATAATATGGAGACCTACGAACAGTAATATTAGGAAGAAAGAGTCTATATGAAAAGAAATGTAATCTATATATGTGTGGTTTTGGTTTTTTTGTTGCTTTCATCCTGCGGGTTTAGAGTAGACCTGCCAGATGTCAGCGGCACTGTTGAGCCATCGGATATCGTAAGTGAAGTTCCATCCACACAGTCTCCGGATGTACAGAGCCCAGAGCCATCAGAGAGTCCTTCGGTTTCTGAACCCCCTGTCGCTATGCAGAGTGCCGGTGACTATTTTCCTGTTGCTAGTAACACCAAGTACAACTACATCGGTGAAGGTAATGAGTACGCGTCATTTGTGATATTTAACGACTACACCAAGAAAAAAACAATCCAGCAGAGCATAGATAACGGCGGAGTCACCGCAGCGCGCGTTATAGAAATTCAGGACGGTGCAGTAGTTAGCGTCTACATCAGAGGTGAGGCATACTTTCGTGAGAACCTGCTTGAAGCTAAGGGGACAGAGGAGATATTGCTCATGGATCCCATTGAAATTGGCACAACGTGGAACCTTGATGACACATCTGTGCGCAAAATAACCGGCGTGTCGGTTGATGTTACAACACCTTCAGGCAACTACGTGGCAGTTGAAGTACTCACGGAAATGAAAGACGGAAGAACAGTTGACTACTACGCCTTGGGAGTAGGGCTTGTTAAGACTGTATACACATCAGAAGACACGGTTGTAACATCCATGCTGAGCTCTGTGGAGATGGATGTGGCAAGACATAGCATGGTCACATTCTTTTACCCCGCTTCAGATGAGAGCATTAAGTCACTTGATGCTGAAGTTTCTTTTGCAACCAATGACATAACAAGAAAAGTTCTTGAGAGAGCGTACCGCAGCGGGGCGGGGGATGACATGCTTCCGGTGCTTACGGAAAACACAGAGATAAATAGCCTTTACCTCAACTCTGATGGGATGGTCTATCTGGACCTCAACGCGGCTTTTTTGCAAGAGATGAATGCCGGTTCATCCCATGAAAGTAGAATCCTACGGTGCGTAGCTAACACATTTGGTATGTACTACAATGCGGATAAAGTGATCCTGACAATAGACGGCGGACTGTACTCATCCGGCCACTTTGCCTTTGAAGCAGGTGAGTACATAGAGGTTGTGCCCCTGGAGGAACTGTTTATGGAGGAGGAGCAGTCTGAGCTCCCCGAGGGAATGGTTGCAATTATTGATGAAGATGAAATTCCTCTTTCTGAGGAACTTCTTACTATTAAGCCTTTGGCATAAATAGAGAGCGGGATGTCGGCTGTAATTTTGTAGCCGGCATCCCGCTTTCTGTCGTTAATAACTCTATTTACGCCTTTCAGTAGCGGCCGTGTTCGGCTGCTTCCGCAATCTCACGGGTCTGATGTATTGTTCCGTGGGGGTGTGCGGGAGGTGCGTAGATGGAGTAGAGCTTAATGGGTTTTCTACCTGTGTTAATTAGGTTGTGCCACTTCCCGGCGGGTATTACAAACGCGCATCCGTCATAGACGGTTGCTTGAAAGTCCATTCTCTGTTGTGAATCCCCCATTTTAACGTATCCTCTGCCGTCCTCAATGCGTATAAATTGGTCGTGATCATGATGAACTTCCAGACCAATATCGCCTCCAACCTCAATGCTCATGAGTGTAACTTGAAGGTGCTCTCCGGTCCACAGGGCTCTGCGGTAATAGTTGTTAG
>CAZIVK010000407.1:0-1855 GCA_964542515.1 uncultured Oscillospiraceae bacterium
ATATATTACAGCCCAGGGAGGCCCCCCACTTGATCATTTCCCACTGAAGCAGGTAGTTAGGCATTAGGTTCCTATCCTCATTTGAGGAGGCTCCATAGAGGTACCAGACCTTGTCTCCAAAGTGGATAGCGAGCGTCCCTGCGATGGGCTTTCCTTCATGGTACGCCATATAGAGGCGTGCATGCTCACCTAAGTTGTCCAGCATGTTCCTGAAATAACTTGCCGGGCGGGTCACAAACCCGTCACGGACGCCCGTTTCAATCATGAGGGCTGAAAAATCATCTATGCCGTCGTGGTTTACGAGACGGGCTTCAACGCCTTTCCTTGCGGCAAGACGTATATTATACCTAGTTTTGGAGGTGAAGGAGGACATCAGTTCATCCTCAGTCTTACCTCCGATGTCCAGTCTGAACACAAACCTGGGCTGTGCGCCCTCAAAGTTTTTCCCCTGTCCCTGCCTTTTATAACCGTGTGCAGCCAGTGCCTCAACAAACACACTGTCACCCACATCAACATCCGGGTCAAGTTTTATGCAGTAGCTCTTAAATGAGCGGGCAAGGTGTTTAACCCCCGCCAAAAGGTCATCCAGTGTTTCCCGGTCATCAGAGTGACACACGGGTCCACGGCACCCATACATAAGTGTAAACGGAAGCCCGGGTACTCTGCGGATTAGTGTTGCAAGGCTACCCACGATGTTACCGCTCTGATCCCTCCGAATAATTGCAACCCAGCCCCAGTCAGGCTTCTGCTTTGCCCACAGAGAGCTCTGCATGAAATGACCCTTTGGGTGGGTTGATATAAACTGTTCATATTCGTCCAAAATCTTATCGGAAACGACTTCTGTCATCTTTAATAATCATCCTTTCGCGCCACTGTGTGACGCACTCTTGACTGAAATTATATCCTTTGGACACCGTTATGTCAATCTCAATGGAGGATATATAGGTTTTTTTGAACAAGCTGTGTATAAGCTTTCTTTGAGGAGGTAATAATAACCGCGGAGGTGGAAGTATGCGACAGAAAAAGTCAAACAAATTTGCAGAGTTCTTTGCAGATAAGGGATTTTACATAATCCTTATCCTGTGCATCACAGCTATCGGGATTTCGGGTTATGTACTATTTTTCAGCGGTTCCGAAGGGGACACCGTCGAGCCGCCTTATCTAATGGATCCGTCGGACTTTATCACGGACGCAGATCCAAGTGAAACAACCCTGCAAACAGCCATACCGGATAACGCAATACGTGACACTGAGTTTATTATGGATCCGCCATCGATCCCACCCGACGATCCAGACGCAGAGGAAGACCTCGGCGAAGACCCAGGACCCGCACTACCCGTGGTTGGAACCACAGATATCCCCGACCCTGTTGTGCAGCCAGTCATAGCCAGTTTCTATGTATGGCCGGTAAACGGGGAGATAACCGACCCATTCAGCGTGGATGAGCTCGTCTTCAATGCCACAATGGACGATTGGAGAGTTCACACGGGCATCGACATAGCCGGTGCCCTCGGCTCTGAGGTTGCATGTATGGGAGACGGAACCGTTGAGGACGTCTATACAGACGAGCTATACGGTGTAACCGTTGTTATCAACCACAACAATGGAGTACGCAGTGTTTACCGCAATCTTATGGAGGCCGTGCCAGTCTCCATTGATGACACTGTGTACGCAGGCGATGTAATTGGCGGTATCGGCAACACAGCCGGTTATGAGCTCCTGTCCCCGTCCCATTTGCACCTCGAAGTCATCAAAGACGGTGCACAGATTGACCCATGCATTCTTCTACCCTAAGGGCAGAAGAACCGTTCAAACAGCGGACCGGGTCCCTTGTTAAACAAGGGACCCGGTCCGC
>CAZIVK010000408.1:0-1840 GCA_964542515.1 uncultured Oscillospiraceae bacterium
GCAGACTTGTCTCCCTATAAATAATAGTACCACACAAATTTCCGCCAAGTGTGATCCTGCATTGGTTTATGTTGGTTCTATTTACAGCCTCAGTAAACGGTAGGGATTCGTCTAGGCTCTGCATATTTGGTGCAAGCTCTATGGTTGAGAAACCTGTTAAAGTCATTCTATCATCAACAATTGGAAGCTTAAACGAACCGGCATCGGGCGAGACTGTTTCCACGGGCGTTGCACTTGGAGCGGTGGATTGTGCAGGTGTAGACGTCGGAGATGCATTTTCGTTACTGTAGGAGGCAAAGGATCCAATAACTAAAATTGTGACCATGATTAGCGCTAGAAATTTGTTTATCATCTGAAATCCTCCTTGTAAATTACAACAAATAGCTACAATCTTGTTGGCCAAATAACGTAAAGAGAGAGAAACGCATGCAAAAATCGCTATACTACACTATCAGCGTCCAAGACACTTTCTCATTAGTACATCTTGCTTTCTGACAAGTTCAATCTCATCACACCGACCTTGATAAAATTGCAGATTACATTATCTATATAGACAAAGGTCGCATTTTATATAGTGGGCTCAAGGATGATCTGATTGAAAAATACTCCCTAATCAGGGGCGGCACTGAGGACCTGCCGGAGGAAAAACGCAAAAGTATTATCGGACTTAGAGAGCACATCGGTGGTTTTGAAGGTATGATTGAGATTTCTCAAATCGGAGGTTTCCCATCTGGAGTAATTACAGAAACAGTTTCACTAGACGATATTATGGTTCATATGAGTAGAAAGGAAGCGCGGATATGATTGCTAAAATGATTGCTCTTGATTGGAGCGCAATGAAATTTTATCAGATCAGGGGCCTACTGTTGCCGGTTTTTGTTTTGATCTATGGACTTTACTCACCAATAACAGTGATTCCTTTGAGCGCAATTATGTTACTAAGTTTTTCAGTTAATCCTTTTGCTGTTGAGGAAAAGGGAGAGCTAAATATCCTCTATTTAACCCTCCCTGTGGGAAGAAAATCAATTGTTGCAGGAAGATACATGCTCTCAATATTAATGCTGACTTGATTTAATTGTGTTTGCTTCGGAAAATGTTTTGTTGGTGTGCGGAGGTGTGGTCGTATTAGCAACCGCTCTCTTAGCGCTCTCATATATGATATCACTTAAACTTTACTCCAAACGAGACTTTTAAATATACTATGAAATCTTCAAAGCTGCTTTGAAAAGGATGAAAAATTCCTCTCAAAGCAGCTTATCAATTTATATTGTCTTGCCTTTTTTCTTATTGTCTGCATCAAGACCTGCACCTATGGCCAATCCGATACCCATACCAAGTGGCAATCCCATTGCTATGTTATCAAAAACTGTTAGCCCAAACACTAAACCAAGACTCATTCCTATGGACATATAAGTACCTAGGTAATAGTCTTCAGGGACCAATCCATGTACTTTCTGTAAATGTGTCTTAATTTCTTGAATGATTTTTCTGCGTTCTTTTAACTCCCGCTTTTCTAATGATCTGTAGTTTTCACAGAGATAGCTCACATACCCATCCAGCTCAGATAGATAAGTCTCACACTTACTACAATCAAAAGACTGTAACCTAATTGTTATTCGTTTTTGCAAATCTAGCTCAAGGGCCTTTGCTTGTTTGACGTCTAGAGTATCATTTAGTTTTGTTAGTTTGTCTAATATTTGGTTTGTATCGTCCACAATTTCACCCTTCTCTCAAATTACTCCCCCAGATAGGATGATCCTACCCTTATATTTTTTATCACGTTATATCCTGGATTCTCGAAAACGTGACGATGTACGTCTCGTCATAGGCCTACAAAACC
>CAZIVK010000409.1:0-1838 GCA_964542515.1 uncultured Oscillospiraceae bacterium
TGTGGATGCAGTTGTAATTGAGAACTCCGGATTCAGGGTGTTTTCAAATAAGGAAAAAGTAAACCTCATACGTAAGCTTGCTGAGGCAAGAGGTATTATCATCTTAACTGATGGGGACTCAGCAGGCTTCCTTATACGCAACCACCTGAAGGGATTTATTCCTAAAGAGCAGGTAAAACATGCCTACATCCCGGATATATACGGCAAGGAGCGCAGAAAAGCTTCCCCATCAAAAGAGGGGAAGCTTGGTGTTGAAGGTATGACCAGGGAGGTAATCCTTGCTGCGCTGGTACGTGCCGGTGCTACGTTCCCGGATAATGAGCACAGTACCCTCAAAGAGAGCGGCGGAATAAGTACAGCGGACCTCTACGTGCAGGGCTTAACCGGGGGTGCTAATAGCTCAGCCAAAAGGGGACAGCTTCTCAGAAAGCTTGACCTCCCCGAAAGGATGACAAGCTCAGCACTGCTGGATATTCTAAATGCGCTATACACCCGTTATGAATTCCTTGAGTTAATGAAAACCGTTAGTTAAGAGAGTACACGCCCTGCTCCTACAAAGTACTTGGTGTAGTAGGACTGGGACATGGAGGTTATTCTCAAGGTTTTACCATAGGAAACTGCGTGAATAAATTTGTTATCACCAACATAGATGCCCACATGGCTTGCTCTTCTAGCGCCACCGGCATTGAAAAATACCAGGTCACCGGGGAGAAGATCTGCCTTTGAAATGGACTTAACTGCGTCCATTTGAGTGCTTGCACCAGGATTTAGAGTGTAGCCGTAGTTTTTAAATACATAGTAAACAAAGCCTGAGCAGTCAAAGCCCGTAGTAGGGGACTTCCCGCTGTAAGCATATTTGGTACCAATGTACTGCTTTGCAAAGTTAACCAGTGCTGTACGAGAGTCAGACACTTCAGCGGAATTTGCGGGCAAATCAGTAGTGGCAGGTAAAACAGCACCGGAGTTAGGTGCTTTTTTTATTTGCAGGTAACCAGGATGAATATAGCCTTCCGTGGAGGAGTGCTTGATTTTGTACCATCCGCCCTCAGCGCCAATTATATCAACGTATGTTCCCGAGCGGATTTGAGATACAACCTGATTTGAAGTTCCGGGGTTGCTTCTGACATTTACAACAGACCCGGTGACAATACCTGTGACCTCCGACACCTCATCAGTTTCAGAGAGCAATAGATAGTTTGCGGCCATGTAGCCCACTTTATACCTGTAGTTAACTTTATACCAAGTGCCTATCTTTTCAAGGATTATTACTTCATCACCACCGTGGGCTACGGTTACAACAGAGGAGGAAGTTGAAGCTGATGAGCGCACATTGAGAGCGTCAACATCAACTGAACCGATAGATACCGCAAGTGAGCTAATTGTGAGTGCTGCAGGAATAGCTAAACACAGTAGAGTTCTTTTCAGAATGCCTGGTAAATTGAACATAATACAATACTCCTATGAAAGTGCTCTTTCCAACCAAACATGGGCCAGGTCCAACGCACTATATAGACCTTTCTTTTCACTCTGTTTGGAAATCCTATATTTTGACTTAATTTCAGGGTCAGTGTGCTGAAGCTGAATGGAGACTTTGTTTGCAACCTCCAAATCCTTATGTTTAATGGTGTCAAGAACCTGGAGCATAATGATATATTTATCTGTCACATTTCCGTAATAAATGATGTTTCCTTGGCGTACAAGAGGGAAATCCTTGTAAACAAGTGTGTTTTCTAGTGTTTCCATAAATACCTCCTTAATATTGTTTGTAATTATTTGTTACTATACTGTAACATAAGTGTAAAGAATTGTCAAATATCATAAACTGGAAAAATATAACA
>CAZIVK010000410.1:0-1836 GCA_964542515.1 uncultured Oscillospiraceae bacterium
ATCAAAAAATGTTCATATGGCTTGGATGCGCGCTGTATGCGGAAGATTAGGAAACGGCTATCGGTACTCCAAGGAAATTGTTTATAATTCATTTCCTTGGTGTTCACCGACGCAAGAGCAGAAAAAAAAGATAGATTATACTGCGCAGGCCATTTTAGATGCCCGAGCGTTATATTCGGATTGCAGCCTTGCAGAATTATATGATGACACCGTTATGCTGGCCTATGGTTTTGACATCAAAAGCATGACCGAGTCCGCTTGCGTAGCAGAGCTGATGAAGATGTATCAAAAGCTGACGGAAAAGGTCTAAGTAGGTTTCCTTATACGATGCGAAACGAGAGGTGGAACGATGCCCAAAAATGTTACTCAGTGCGATTTGCTTATTTCTTGCCCAGGTGATATACAAATGAGCTACCTCTTATCGAAGCCGCCGTTGATAGGTTTAATGAATTGTATTCAGGCACGCTTCATTCGTTATTCAAATAGTATTTGATCAGGCCGAGTCTGCACAAGCATACACCATCACATCGTTATCAGATGATAAAAACGACAAAATTATAATCAAAGATACAACTCTTCGCAATATTAACAATATCGCATTAGGCCTCCTTCTGAGGTCCGCAGAAGGCTGAAGTAGAAATACAACAATGCCTAAATGCAGAGTAGAGCTGCTGACACCGGCTTGGTTGGATATTGACAGCGACTATGTCTGTATTTACAAGGTTGTCGGAGATATCATCTACATCCACAGAATCGTCCATGGAGCTACAGATTATCCCAAGCTATTCAAATAATATCTCATTCCATGCAAAGCCGTCACAAAAAAGTGACGGCTTTTATGCGTTCAAAGCTGCGGCAGGTTGTCAAAGCTCTTTTGCAGGTCCTCATCGGTTGGGATGTAGTCGCTCATAGTGTTTTCAATATATGACTGATAGGCTGTCATATCAAAATAGCCGGTGCCGGTCAAGCCAAACAGGATGGTTTTTTCTTCACCGGTCTCTCTGCATTTTAGGGCTTCGTCTATTGCACCAAAGATTGCGTGTGCGGATTCTGGAGCGGGCAGGATAGTTTCGTATTTAGCAAACATAGTTGCAGCTTCAAAAACCTTAGTCTGTTCAACCGATATTGCCTCCATATACCCGTCGTGATATAGCTTTGATAGGACAGGAGACATACCGTGATACCTCAGGCCCCCAGCATGGTTTGCCGATGGCATAAAGCCGCTTCCCAATGTATACATCTTAGCCATAGGTGTAATTTTACCGGTATCACAGAAGTCGTATGCATATATGCCTCGGGTGAGTGATGGGCAGGATGCGGGCTCAACAGCAACAATTCGTGGGTTGGCTTTACCGCTAAGTTTATCCTGCATAAATGGTGCAATTAGGCCACCAAGGTTTGAGCCTCCACCGGCGCAGCCGATAACGACATCGGGGTACTCACCCAAGATCTCCATAGCTATTTTGCTTTCAAGACCTATAATAGACTGATGCAATAAAACTTGGTTTAAAACAGATCCCAGAACATATCTGCATCCCTCGGTAGTTACTGCCTTTTCCACCGCCTCTGAAATGGCACACCCTAGACTTCCTCCTGTTTCAGGGAACTGTGATAGGATTTGCCTGCCCACATTTGTTCTGTTGCTTGGACTTGGAATAACTGTAGCATCAAAGGTTTGCATTACAGTTTTTCTGAATGGCTTCTGCTCATAAGAGGTTTTAACCATAAACACAGTAAGTGGAATGCCAAAATACGAGCATGCTTCAGATAGGGCTGTACCCCATTGTCCTGCGCCTGTCTCGGTAGTAAGACTGGTAAGTCCCTGTTCTTTAGCAT
>CAZIVK010000411.1:0-1834 GCA_964542515.1 uncultured Oscillospiraceae bacterium
TCAGCCAACTCAAAGTGGTCTATGGCTCCCTTTGCTCCACGCATTCCACATGATATCAGGGCACCTTCAAATGCCGGTCCTGCAGCTGTAGAACATGCCAACATGCGCGTATTATTTCCCAGGACCATTTCACCATTTGTGCCAATGTCTATAAGAAGGGTCATTTTTTCCGCTTTGTAGATTTCTGAAGCCAGAACTGCACCTACGGTGTCCGCACCAACAAATCCTGCAATGTTTGGCAACAGGAGGACTTTGCCGTTAGCATTCATTTCAAGCTCAACGTCAGCCGGCGGGACTGTGAGCGGTTCACTTACCGCTGGTATATAAGGTGCAACCACCAAGGACTCAGGGGATAATCCCAAAAAAAGGTGGTGCATACAGGTGTTCCCCACAACAGAAACAAGATATATATCAGATGGGGTGAAACCGGTTTTATTCACGGTACTAGCTATCAATTTGTTAAGTGCAGTGCGCACAGAACTGCTAAGGTCCTGGGCACCATTAACTATAGAATGTTGAGACCGCATTATGACGTCCGCTCCGTACTTTGACTGGGGGTTTAAAGCGCTATCCACGGCCATCTGTACACCGGTTTCTAGGTTTAAAAGATATGCGGCTATAGTGGTGGTGCCTATATCAAAAGCTACACCCAGAAGAGGACTTCCGGAAGCTACAACGTCCAATATGTAACGGTCACATATAAAAACATCCACCTCATATTTGTTTGATATGAGTTTTCTGTAAAGACTTGATATGACCGGAATATTTGCTTTGGAGTCCGGTGCTAGACCGGTCTTTTTTGCTACAGCGTCCTTTACTCTCTCCCAGTCAGACCGCCTATCTGATAAAACGGGCTTTTCAACTGTAACGTGTACTCTTTTTATGACCGGTGAGATGGAGAAGCATGCTTCCATTGGAGTACCATCCAACAGGATGCGGTGACCACTAGCGGCAGATTGAAGCTCAACAGTAATGTTGCTATAAATTTTATACTTACAGGCGTGCTCCTGGGTTGTCACGCCGTTATTTGTTACTTTGACAATGCATTTGCCGCAGATACCACTACCTCCGCAGGGCGCATCAATCTGCATTCCAGCTCTAAGTGCGGCTTCCATAACGGTTGTACCGGCCTCCACCTGTAGGCATATGCCCGGTGTGAAAACTACCTGGTATACCATTTAGCTTTCCTCACAATCCAACAGATAACACCCTACATATACAACTGTGTTGGGGCCGTGGTAGTATGGAACTCCATTGGCCGTACAGACATCACTTACAAACATTCCGTACGCCTCCATAGAGGATATTTTGCTATCCGGATATCTGCAGGGCTCATCAGGGTATGTACATTCAGGGCAAAGCCTACAGGATCCAGCACCTAAGGCAAGAGTACCGGGAAATTTGCGGGAGAGCTTTTTTGCGTAGCTTAGAAACATTTTAGAGTGCTTGTCACCTGTTTCTTGCATGCTTTCAAAGTCAAAAGAGTCCTCAAGTTGCCCCACAGTCTGTACAATAATACCTGACTTATACTGGGCAATTTGCTCACTGCACTCATTCAAAGTGCCACATGCGGGAGGACAAGACCAGCTGTTGCCATATGCTTTACATTTGTTCTCTTCACACATCCCGCGGACTTCAGGTAGTAAGCGGATAGTGGAGATGTCCAGCTCTGAGACGGTAGAGAACCCCTCCTCAATAGCTTCTTTAATAACCAAATTTATATCAGTCATATTGACCTCCCTAACATAATAAGCTCTCTTAATGGCCTCTATTATAATACTTATTCCCCCTTTTGCCAATAGAAATCTGTGATAGTAATGACTGCAGATCGATT
>CAZIVK010000412.1:0-1831 GCA_964542515.1 uncultured Oscillospiraceae bacterium
TTAATGTCATTATACCCGAGTTTACAAATCCAACAACCATTACTGTGGTGGCTGAAGAACTCTGAATAATGGCAGATACACCGGCCCCAAGTAATAAGCCATTCATTTTTTTGGATGTTAAATGCTCAAGCAGCGATTTTAGTTTGTTGCCGGCACTCTTCTCCAGGCCTGTCCCCATTAGACTCATACCAAAGAGGAATAGTGCTAATCCGCCTATAAGCTCCAAAATTCCAAAAATGTCCATATGGTCTCCAATCTCTTTTCTTAAATACGAGTAGAAGTATATCATATTTTGCTGATAAGTACACCTTGTATTTTTACAACACTCTAAAGCAAAGTCTACATTACTCATGCCCACATTTTACACACGCAAAATGTGGGCATGAATTTTACCTCATATTCAAAGGTATGTAATTGTAGTAATCTGAAACGGATTTATAAGCAGGTCTAATGATTTTCCCTGCGTTTGAGATCTCCTCCATACGGTGTGCAGCCCAGCCCGCCATACGTGCAATAGCAAATAGAGGCGTAAAGAGCTGTAACGGAAGATCCAGCATATTGTATACAAAGCCGCTATAGAAGTCCACATTGGCGCTGACCCCTTTATAAATACGGCGTTTTGCACCAATAATTTCAGGTGCCAGCTTTTCAACCAACGAGTAGAGCTTGAACTCATCAGTGCGCTGTTTTTCCTCAGACAAACTTTCCACAAACCTCTTAAGCATGTTGGCACGAGGGTCAGACAAGGAATATACGGCATGCCCCATACCATAAATAAGTCCGGAATTGTCAAAGGCCTGCTTGTTCAGTAGTTTTTCAAGATAATCAGCAACGCTTGTCTCATCCGTCCAATCAGCAATATTGGCCTTCATATCATCAAACATCTGCACAACTTTGATGTTTGCGCCACCATGTCTAGGGCCTTTCAGTGAGCCCAGGGCAGCGGTAATAGCCGAATAAGTATCTGTTCCCGACGATGTTACTACGTGGGTGGTGAACGTTGAGTTGTTTCCTCCACCATGTTCCGCATGCAGTACCAAGGCTAAATCAAGTATTTTTGCCTCCAATGGCGTATACTGGCTGTCCGGTCTGAGTATATATAGAATATTCTCAGCAGTAGACAGATGTGACTGAGGTGGATGGATATAAAGACTCTTATTGTCATGGTAATGGCAGTAGGCCTGATATCCGTACACAGATAGCAAAGGAAACAGTGCTGTCAACTGCAAGGACTGGCGCAGAACGTTTGATAACGATGTGTCATCCGCAAAGTCATCATAGGAATACATTGTCAAAACACTCCGTGCGAGGGTGTTCATCATGTCCTTACTGGGGGCCTTCATGATTATATCCCGTACAAAGCTTGTAGGCAGTGATCTATAAAAAGCCAAAACGCTGTTAAAGCTATCCAACTCAGCTTTATCAGGCAGCTTTCCAAACATTAATAAATGTGCAACTTCTTCATATCCGAAACGCTTTTCCTTGAGAAATCCATCCACGATGGTCTCAACGTCAATACCTCTGTAATATAATTTACCTTCACATGGGTGCTCGACTCCATCAACGGTGTTGGAGGAGACGATCTCTGAAATTACCGTCAACCCTGCCAGAACACCTTTGCCACTTAGGTCTCGGAGCCCTCTTTTTACGTCATATTTATCATAAAACGCTGCATCAATCTGTGTGTTTTTTTCAAACAAAGCAGTAAGCTCCAATATTTCAGGCGTAGTCTCTGAGAAACGATTAGTCATATATGCACTCTCCTTCTTCATTATTCTATAAAATGTATATTTATTATACCATAAAAGTGAGAACTCTACGAGTGTTAATT
>CAZIVK010000413.1:0-1823 GCA_964542515.1 uncultured Oscillospiraceae bacterium
AAAACGCTGTAAAAAGTGTTTTGAACTCCGGCTTGAACTGGCCGCCAAAACCGCCTCAGAGCAAGGTTTGGACTACTATACCACTACCCTCTCCATAAGTCCACATAAAAATGCAGAACTTCTAAATACGATCGGTGAACACTTTGGAAACCTTTACAACATTAAGCATCTCCCCGCTGACTTTAAAAAAAGAAACGGTTTTAAGCGCTCCATTGAGCTCTCGGAAAAATATGGTCTTTACCGTCAGGATTACTGCGGATGTGAGTTTTCTCAGAAATAGTGGTAACCATTATTTTTCAGAATATTAAGAGCTCTCTCGGCAAAAATATTAGTGCTGCAGAAAGAAAAAAGCAGCTTGATATAAATATTTTTGTTGCAAGGAGATGTAAACTATGGCAAGCAGAAGCAAACAAGCTCTTGTTCCAGAAGCTAGAGAAGCTCTAAATCGTTTCAAAATGGAATCAGCATCAGAAGTTGGCGTTAACCTTAAACAGGGTTACAATGGCGATTTGACCTCAGCTCAGGCAGGTTCTGTCGGTGGACAGATGGTCAAAAAGATGATTCAGGCGTACGAGCAGGGTCTGAAATAAATCCTTGAACTAGTATTGGGCTTTGCTGAAACTTGTTTTCAGCAAAGCCCAAATTCTTTGTAACAGTTATAAGAGTGAAAGTGCAGCACCTACTGCGGTTGCGTACTCAGCGTGTGGAGGAATTATAAAGCTAACTTCATAGAGTGCTTCAAGTGCTTCAAACACCTCTCTGCACTGAGGTATAGTTGTAAGATTACCTATCAAGATAATGTTCTTCTGCCCGCTGTCCTTAGATGCAAACACCGCCATTGTTCCGATGGTCTGAAAAACAAGGTTGAATAGGCCAAGGGCGATGTCGCATTTACTGGCACTGTCTGCAATTTTTCCAAAATTGGATGCCGTTGTATTTGGTGGAAGTGTAGATATAGCGCTGCGTGAGATGTCCGATACAGTCAGGTCCACATTGGTGAGAGTTCCTCCCTGAGCAGTTTCAATTAAATAATCTATCTCCCTTATGTTGAGCATTCTATACGCCAGACCTAAAAGGGTGCCACCTCCCATACCGGTTCCTCCGATATGTTCAATATGTCCGTTTGAGGCCTTCACAAGAGCTGTACCCGTCCCCATACTGACAATGATAGCCGATTTAAGCTTTGTGAGATAAAGGCCACCTAGGCCGTTTGATTTAAACTCCTCAACCCTTACAGTTTCAATTCCATATATAGATTTATCCACGTGTGTAGCTCCGACACCTGTGACAGCTATACGCTCAATATCAGATAGTGCCAGGGAGTTCCCATCAATAAATTTACCAAAAGCCCCAAAAAGTGAAGCTATTGGGTCGTTGGCCCGGACCATAAGTGGGGTTATTATCTTGCCACCGTCTATACCAACTACTTTTGTTGTACTTCCTCCGATATCAATACCGATTACTATTCCCAAATTTACCACCTCTAAATAGATTTGCTATCATAGGATAGCACGCTAAATCAATACGGTCAAGGAAGATATCCTATAGTTCAGAAATTGTAGCCAGTTCCTCCCACTGATTTAGAAGTAAATCAAGTTCGGCGGACAACTCCTGTCTCTGTGCGAGCAACTCAGTAAGCCTGATATGATCACTTGCAGCCTCATGTATCGAATTTTCTATTTCATCTATAACGGCTTCCTGCTTTTCAATCTCCTTTTCAAGGATAGGTAATCTTTTCCGTGCCGAGTCCGACTCACGGGAGCGCCTATTCCTTCCATCAAGCTTATCTACAGGTCTTTCTACGGGCTTAACTGTAGCTTTTA
>CAZIVK010000414.1:0-1821 GCA_964542515.1 uncultured Oscillospiraceae bacterium
TATCAGCTTATCTAGGTACATGACTCTGCCGTAGTTAGTTTTCCAGTACCCGGGCGAGTTAATAACCCCCGCAGCATGCAGTGCATCTATAGATAGCTTTACATCACTATCCTCAGGCCTTACCCGCTCACCAAGGGCCATGGCCATATTAATTAACAACTCGTCTAGATATTTCAGATCCCTAAATCGTGTCAGCCAATAACGTGGTGATTCAATGACACCAATTGCAGCCAGCTTGTTTCTTGCTTCCTCCACCGTGGGTGGTAGCCTCTCTTTGATGTGTTGCTCAGGGTCTATCTTTGATGGGTAAATATAGTAATCTTTATGTACCTCAATGTGTAAATGTACGCCGTCACTATTGCCTGTTGTTCCCTCAATTCCTAGAACTGTATCAAGAGTAACTGGGGAGCCAACCTTAAGAGGTGAATTTTGAGCCATGTGGGCATACAGGGATATGTAGCCGTCATCATGTGCTACGTTTACATAGTTGCCGTATGATATACTAGTTTTATTAGTTATGATCTTGCCTGAAGCAATCGGATATACCATACCATCACCACCCACTAAGGTGGAAGAATAGTCTGTTCCCGTGTGCCAACCAACCGCCCACATACGCCCTTCAATACCGTAAGGAGATCCTCGTTTAAACACGCCTTTGAAAGGGAATTGATACTTAATCATCATCCTACTCCTTGTAGCAGATATTGAGGTTTCTAATTTCTACCTCATATCATCTTATTCAACTGCTACAATTGTGTTCTTTACTCCATAGTTCTACCTTTTTTGACTATAAGATAAAATCGCCTTTTAGCATCTTGTTTATCATTTTTGTCTTGTTTATTTGCTATTCTATAGTATAATCAAGACATATTGATGTTTGTCACTATTATATCAATTTATTAAACAGAGGTGTTTACATGGACTTTATAACTATAGATTTTGAGACCGCAAATTAAACTTTTCCTGAATTATGGCCGTCAATAAAGCATTATTTTACCGAGCACCACCCTGTTCTAGCACATAATGCCTATTATTATTACGAAGGCCATTAGCACGAATATTCAATTTTTTTTGTGCTTAAAATATATCTAGACTCCTCGCACTGAAGACAAATTTCATATAGGATGGATGGGTAATTGAAAAGGTTTGTAGGAATTCTACTTGTTGTAGTGTTGCTATTTACAGGATGTACAAAAACTGATGTAACAGAACTACTATGATGTCTCAGATCCAGTAAATATTGACGCAGAAAATCGTACCGCTGAAGTTTGTTCTTGTTGGGAATGAAAATGAAATGCTTCGTATCTTTGGTGACGGCACAGGTCCTTAATATGGTATACTATGAATATGAATAATGAGACAAAAACCTATATCGCAATAGATTTAAAATCCTTCTATGCCTCTGTGGAGTGCATTGAACGCCAGCTCGATCCTATGACCGCAAACCTAGTGGTGGCAGATTCCAGTCGGACAGAAAAAACCATCTGTCTGGCGGTTTCACCATCCCTTAAGTCGTATGGTGTTTCTGGGCGTGCACGGCTATTTGAGGTTGTTCAGAAGGTGAAGGAAGTAAATGCCCTGCGGAAAAGCCGTGCTCCGGGGCGTTCCTTTAGTGGTGTCTCCAGCAACAATACTGATATAAAATCTGATCCTTCACTGGCATTGGACTACATCGTTGCAAAGCCTCAGATGGCTCTCTACATGAAGCGGAGCACTGAAATATACAGCGTTTATCTCAAGTATGTTGCCCCAGAGGACATACATGTGTACTCCATTGACGAGGTGTTTATTGATGTAACTCATTATTTAAACACCTATAAA
>CAZIVK010000415.1:0-1812 GCA_964542515.1 uncultured Oscillospiraceae bacterium
CAATCCCTGTAGATGTGGCTGGCTCGGCCATCCCACCAAACAATGCACCTGCACCCCATCGCAAATTAATGCGTATTATAACCGGTTATCCGGCCCGCTTCTTGACAGAATTGACATTCACGTGGAGGTCCCGCCACTCTCATATGATGATCTCTCATCAGAGCCGGAGGGGTTAAGTTCTGAAGAAATACGCACACGGATTGAAAAAGCTAGAAGCATTGCCAAAGACCGCTACAAATCACTTGGAATAAAAGCTAATGCGGATCTACCCGCTCAGCACATTTTAAAGTACTGTAAACTTGACTCGGACGGCATCAAGTTAATGAAAAGTGCCTTTGACCGTCTCAACCTCACAGCACGTTCCTATGACAGAATCCTACGCCTCTCCCGAACAATTGCAGACCTGGAATGTGCCGACAATGTACGTCCGCATCATCTGGCTGAAGCACTACAATATAGGCAAATCGGAGGACGTCCCCTCTAGTATATTTTTTTCATTTAGGAGTAATTTATGTTTCACTTTTTAAAACGTGACCGCCTTTTCTATAAAACGCTTGCTGCGCTTGCGCTGCCTCTAGTCCTTCAAAATCTTATTAACTCATCACTTCAGCTTGTTGATACACTTATGGTTGGAATGCTAGGCCAAAATGAACTTGCAGGAGTTTCACTAGCCAACACACCCTTTTTCATTGGGATGCTCTTTGTCTTTGGCCTCATGTCAGGCGGAGCTGTACTTATAAGCCAATACTGGGGAAAAAGAGATCTTGTAACCATTAACCGGATTATGGGTCTCAGTTTTTACTTTGCAGGAATCATCTCCTTCCTTTTTGCAACTGCCATATTCTTATTTCCAGACCAAATAATGAATCTAACCACCAACAACCCTGAACTGCACAGTATTGCTGTCCGCTACGGTAAAACAGTTGCCTACGCAAACTTTATCAATGCAATAGTCATGGTATACGTGGGAGCACACAGAAGTACAGAGAATCCAAAGTTTGGCCTGTATGTTGTAGCCACTTCAATGATTATAAACACAGTACTGAACTGGATTCTTATTTTTGGTAAGCTAGGATTCCCGGCACTAGGAGTTGAAGGTGCTGCTATAGCTACCCTCATATCACGTGTTATTGAGCTGATTATTACAGTGGTATACGCCCTGTTTTTTGACAAGCATCTCAAAATTATACCTAAAGCATTTTTTATTCCAAATAAAGAGATTTTTAAAGATTTTATCAAATACGCAACACCTGTCGTTATGAATGAGACGCTGTGGGCTCTTGGTATTTCTATGCTCCCTATCATCTACGGTCACATGACAAATTCATCGGACGTAGTTGCTGGAAACTCCATTTCCGGTAACGTGGAACGTATTGCAACAGTATTTGTTTTTGCAATGGCTCATGTAGCTGCTATAATGGTTGGCAAAGAGATAGGTCGCGGGGCTACCAATGAAGAGGTACAGACGCTCGCAGGTGACGTTCTCGGTATATCGGCTGTTTTTGGTGCCCTTAGCGGTATTGTATTGGCAATCCTCACTGTAACCGTAATTGATCCTTATGTTTTCCCGCTGTTCAAACTGTCATTGGAGGCACAGCGCATTGCCAACTACATGCTCTATGCTATGAGCACTGTACTCTTTTTACGTGCGTTTAACACCACCAATATTGTTGGCGTCCTGCGTGGCGGAGGGGATGTCACCGTATGCATGCTGCTTGATGTTATACCCCTCTATGCATACACAGTCCCGGTTGCCGGTATCACCGCTCTAATCCTAAAATGGGACATTCAGTGGGTATATACGCTTATACT
>CAZIVK010000416.1:0-1805 GCA_964542515.1 uncultured Oscillospiraceae bacterium
ATGGAAATATTCAAGAACCTGGGAAAAGTAAAGTATGAAGGTCCAAAAAGCAAAAATCCCATGTCATTTAAGTATTATGATGCGGACCGCCTTGTTTTGGGAAAACCTATGAGGGAGCACCTGCCTTTTGCTATGGCTTGGTGGCATAACCTCTGTGCAAGCGGAACAGACATGTTTGGCGTTGGCACGGCTGACAAGAGCTTTGGTGCAGAACCCGGTACTATGGAACACTCCAAAGCAAAAGTGGACGCAGGCTTTGAGTTTATGGAGAAACTTGGTATAGAGTACTTCTGTTTCCATGATGCGGATCTTATTACTGAAGCAGACACTATTGCGGAAACAAACGCACGCCTTGATGAGGTCACAGACTATATACTCACAAAAATGCAGGCTACCGGCATTAAGTGCCTATGGGGTACCGCCAACATGTTCAGTAATGCTAGGTTCATGAACGGTGCCGGAAGCACTAATTCAGCGGACGTATACTGTTTTGCTGCAGCTCAAATTAAGAAGGCCCTGGACCTCACTGTCAAGCTGGGCGGACGGGGATATGTGTTCTGGGGAGGCCGTGAAGGTTATGAAACTCTGCTGAACACAGACATGAAGTTTGAGCAGGAGAATATTGCACGCCTCATGAGGATGGCTGTGAAATATGGGCGCAGCATAGGCTTTGAGGGGGATTTCCTCATTGAGCCAAAGCCAAAGGAGCCAATGAAGCACCAGTATGACTTTGACGCCTCCACAGCTATAGGTTTCTTACGCCAGTACGGACTGGATAAAGACTTTAAAATGAACATTGAAGCAAACCACGCAACACTTGCAGGACACACATTCCAGCATGAGCTCCGTGTATCCGCTATTAACGGGATGCTGGGCAGCATAGACGCAAACCAGGGGGACACCCTACTCGGTTGGGATACAGATGAATTCCCATTTGACGTCTATGAGACCACTCTATGCATGTATGAGGTTCTAAAAGCTGGGGGAATCCCTGGTGGCTTCAACTTTGACGCAAAGAACCGCCGTCCTTCTAACACTGCAGAGGACATGTTTTATGGCTTTATTCTAGGAATGGACTGCTTTGCACTGGGCTTAATGAAGGCTGCCGCCCTGATTGAGGATGGCCGCTTAGATGAGTTCGTAAAGGACCGCTACTCAAGCTACAACGGTGGAATAGGTGCTAAAATAGTGTCCGGTGAAGCAACACTTGAGGAGCTGGCCGCACATGCTGAAAAACTAGGAGCACCAGCAAGCCCCGGATCCGGGAAACAGGAGTATCTTGAGAGTGTCATAAACTCTGTCCTGTTTAGTTGACGCGGGCTGAAATATGAAGTATTTAATTGGAATTGATCTGGGCACCAGCGGAACTAAAACAGTTCTGTTTGAAGCTGCAGGGCTCGGTGTTGCATCCGCTACACTTGAGTACCCCATGTACCAACCAAAAAATGGTTGGGCTGAGCAGGACCCGGATGACTGGGTGGATGCCGCATTTAAAACCATTAAGAAAGTGCTTGCAGACTCAGGAATAGATCCAGCGGATATTGCAGGCATTGGAATATCCGGGCAGATGCATGGCCTCGTTATGCTGGGGGAAGACGGCATTCCGCTGCGCAGGAGTATTATCTGGTGTGACCAGCGTACCGCCGCAGAATGCGTTGAAATCACAGAACGTGTTGGAGCTGAGCGGCTTATAGAGATTACGGCAAATCCGGCGCTCACGGGGTTCACAGCATCAAAGATACTCTGGGTTAGAAACAATGAGCCGGATATCTACGCCAGTTGCCGCCATATACTTCTGCCGAAGG
>CAZIVK010000417.1:0-1799 GCA_964542515.1 uncultured Oscillospiraceae bacterium
GGTTGCTATTATACTGTTGTTTTGCCAACTGAATGAAACAAAAGCGGCCATGTGGGGTGATATAGCGGACGTAAGTAACAGGTATGATGCTCAGTTTTTAAATAATCTGCAAATAATGCGGGGCTTTGGGGACAACACATTTAGGCCGGATGGTTTCCTTACCCGTGCACAGGCCGCAAAGATGGTCTACGTGGCCGTAAATAGAGGCGTAGATGATGGCGCCTACATATTTGTGGGTCTGTCCAAAGTGTTTTCCGACGTACCCGGTCACTGGGCAGAGGGGTACATAAATTATGCCGAAGCCCGCGGTTTTGTGGTGGGAAAAGGCGGGGGCAAGTTTGCACCCAACGACTATGTCACAGGCTATGAGGCCATGAAGATGGTGCTCACATCATTGGGGTATGATCCTACTGTGGAGAAGTTCGTAGGCTTACACTGGCAATATAATGTAGTTGCAACAGCTGTAGATTCCGGAATTCTTGAGGGGTACACAGGCAACCCCAATTTACCCATGAGCCGTGATGACGCGGCAAAACTCTTTGCCAACTTTATTAATGCACATACTGTTAATTATACTGCTGGGTACCCGCGTCAGGACGTCAAAACCTTTGGGCAGACATACATGAATCTGGTCAGGACAGACGGGGTTGTTGTTGCAAATGAATTTACCGGCGGGGAAGAGGGTACCACAACCCTTGAAAGTGGAGCGACTTACGACATATCCACAGGATTCGAGGAGCTCGGCCAGATGATCAGCGTATACACCAAAGGTGAAGGCCCTGACCATATCTACGGTAGTGCAATATTGAACCCGGACAACATAGTTCTGGAGACCCACGCACAAATATCAGATGGGGAGGCTATGCAGAACTATCTGCATAATGGCGGCCTCACGGACACAACAATACCTGGTCTTGCTAACATAAAGACCATTACTTTCACTGCACGCAGCCCTGTGGAATACGGTAGTGCAGGCGATAGCGACGATAGCGACGATAGCGACGATAGCGACGATAGCGACGATACGGGAAACGTAAATGGACGAGGGGAGTATCTAAGAGCCATAGATAACAACGGAGATTTGGTTGCAGACTACTTTGTGCGTGTCATAAAGGAGCCGGACATTCTGGACGCAATCTCCACTGGGTCTAACACCGTAACTTTTAAGGGACTGGGATATATTAGAGACGCCTCAAATGCGGTCGTCTTTACCGATGGGACCCCTGATCCTGGGCAGCAAGTGCTCGTGTATCAGGCTGGAGGAGTGTATTATGTAAACCAGTCTAGGAAGATAACGGGAAAGCTGACATCATCGATGGCAGGAACTTACGCCACAATTGCAGGCAGAAGCAATGTATACGGCTCCGCGCTTGCTTACGACCCCATCGACAGCGTAAATCCGACTGCAAATACCTTTGAGAAGTGGATAACAGGTGCAGACAACTTCAACCGACAGATGGATTTCTACCTGGACGATGCCGGAAACGTTATCCGCATCGCCCCACTTCCTGATACCACGCACTACAGATACGCATACGTCATCGACGCCACAGCTTATGTGGGTAACGTCTGGACAAAATCCTTTGCCTACCTAAAAATCATCGACGAGAGTGGAGCCATTACCATTGCCGATATAAAGAGCTATAACGGGATATTGGTGGAGCAAAACCTTGGAAAGAGCCTACCTGTATCTGCTATTACCGAACTAAATGGTGCCCCCAATTTGAGTGACGGAACCATAATTAAGTACTCTGTAACTCCTGACGGAAAATATAACATATTTACTGGGGTAGAGCAGG
>CAZIVK010000418.1:0-1797 GCA_964542515.1 uncultured Oscillospiraceae bacterium
TTATACTGCATAGTGAGGGATATGTATGTACTAATTTAGGACATATATTATGTGGTTAAGTGACAACTTGCTTACGGTAAGAGCTTGGGGAGACACCATGCTTGGTTCTAAAGGAGCGGTAAAACTGGCTGGTTGAGGCGTAGCCTGTGAGCTCAGCTATTTTTTCTATGCTGAGTACAGAACCGGTAAGGAGGCTTGTGGCCTCGCGCAGCTTGATGTTACTAACCAGCTCAGTAAATGTCTGCCCGGTGTACTTTTTTATGAGGCGCGAGATGTTGCGAGGGCTATAGCTGAAGTGATCTGCAAGCTCGTTAAGAGTTATATTTTTGTGGTTGTCATAGAGATATTGTAGTAGATTCATAGACTCCAAGGTTTTACGCCCATCAAACTTGAAGGGGTATTTGATGCTGTCTTCATGCCGACGGAGTAGCTCCACAAAGAATAGAGTAAGTGTAGCGTTTAAGATACGTTTTTTATATGGCAGATCATTGGAGTGCTCCTCAAATGCACTTTGAATTAAGGATTTAAGACGCTCGTCATTACCGGTGGAAAATAAGATAAATGGAAATGCATGGGCGCTCTGCTGAGAAAAAAGGAAAAAGGTAGATAGAATATCATCACCTTGTAGAACACTCAAAAAAGAAGTGGCAAAGGTGCTGGATCTGACCACAATATTTATTACTTTGGTATCGGAATCAAAGGCGCTTAAAGCGTGCTCCTGGCCCGGAAGGATTATAAGAATATCTCCGCTTTTCATCTCAAGACTCTGATCCGGGAAATAGTTTGTACATTTACCGTTAATGACATATACAATTTCATAATATTCGTGGGCGTGTAAATATGCGGGAAGAAAGTTTATATGCTCATATAGACCTACATCAGTGTCAGCCGGGAAGTTGTGGCTCTCAGAGTAAAGCTCAGGTAACCTATCTAGACTAAGGGAAAAGTGAGCACCGGATTTCAATAAGGCCCTTCCAAGTCCCTCAATTGTTACCGGCTTAGATATATCAATGTTGGCAGCAAGGGACTCCTGGTAAGTTCGTTTAAGCATATCCTGCGTTGTCATCATGGCACACTCCTTTCAGCAAAATTCTATCATGTTCCCCAAAGGAATTCCAGTAAAAAGTCAATATCGATTATATGAAATGATTTGTAGTTGAAAGGTATAGGCGTAGCCGCAGATGCACTTAACTCCGGTAGAATAGCGGGAGCTGCAATAGATGTGTTTGAAAAGGAGCCTCCCATAGAAGCAATTCACCCGCTGTTGAACGCTAAAAATACGCTGCTCACTCCACGCATAGCTTTCTACACCAAGGAGTCCATGGAAAAGTGAAGTTAAGTTATGAATAAAAAGTTTTAGAAAACCTCTTGACATATTTAGGTACCTAAGTATAATGTAGTTAGGTACCTAAATAATATTGCGGAGGTTTTTTTATTATGAAACATGTAGATATAATGGATTATGTATCAAGGTTGGCACGCTTTGTAAGAAGAGGTGGAATGGGTGGGCAAAAGTTGCCGCGCAGTGCGTATATGGTTTTGAGAGTGCTTGAGAACCTTGAGCGGATACAGATGAGTGAATTAGCAGAAAAACTGGACATTCGTGCATCCTCATTAAGTGAAATTGTGTCAAAAATGACGCACCACGAGCTTATAGAGAGGGAGAAGGATGAGGCGGACTCCCGTATCGCCTATGTGTCAATGACTGAAAAGGGACGGGGCTTGCTCAAACAAAATGATGAAGTATACTCCGCTTTGCAAGATGAACTCAATGAGGTCCTAACCACAGAGGAGCAG
>CAZIVK010000419.1:0-1788 GCA_964542515.1 uncultured Oscillospiraceae bacterium
CAAAGAGTCCTCACTGCGTTCGGAATGACAACGAGGTGTTGTGGGAACTGTAACAGATATATGACATCGCAAAATGCTTAAGCCGATAATCGTTGACATAGTTAATTATAATGACTATCATTATACAACTATATTAACTGGAATTTTTTAAAAATACAAGGGTCTCCAATGAAAATAATCGAATTCGGTCTATTACCTAAGGGAGTCCATTAGATCACACAATGATTTGGCGAATAGTTCAGTAGAATACAGTGCCTCACCAAGAGTATTTCCACTGGTTCCCATTTCAACTAATAATGACCTGTTAGTTGCATGTTGGTTAAAGCGTTCCTTACGCAAATTTATAGGTCTCATAAGAAGTGGGTAGTCGTCAGCTATCTGCTTTTGTAGATGTATGGCAAATGTTAGGTTTTTTTTCCATTCAGGGTGTCTGAGTCCTCCCTCATTTGTTCCCACCACAAGCATAATTTGTGCCGCTTTTTCACCGTCAATTTCCGCAACTGTGCGGTAGACGTCCCCAGAAGCTGCAACCATAGCGTCCCTGTGTACATCGATAACTATACGTATTGAGGGGTTCTCTGCAATGGCCTTTTCAATTGCGGCAAGGGTGCGTGTGTATGAGCCGGGGTAGGAGGGGTAGTCAAAGATATCGCGTATATGGAGGGTGCTGTACCCCCGTGCTTCAATAAGGGCAGAGAGGCTGTCTCCGATACGCACCATATTGTAGTTTTTATCCTCAGTGCGTTCAACATCCGTAGGGATGTAGCTGTATTCATCATCCGGATAGTAGGCCTCACTTGTATGTGTATGGACAATAAGGACAACCGGCTTGTCTTCTGCAAAGTCTATGACGGGCTTTGCGTTTAGATATGAGTCAACATCAATGGAGTGGGATGTCTCATTTTTGATATAGACGCTACTGCCATAGTCATAACCGCCAGGTGATGATGGAGCAATAGTGATTGTGCGGATGGTTGGGTCTATATCAACAGCGGCAGGTAGATCCTCAACTTCACCATCTAGGGGGTGCACTACTGCGGGCGGATCCGAAACAGGAGGGGCCGCAATGACTGGAAGCTCATCATTACCACTGAATAAGCCACTAAAACCGTCATCCGGAGCAAGCTCAAAGATCACGTCCAGATCCTTTTTAGGGGCGGAGTCCCTTGACAAAAGAGTAAACTCACTAAAAAGGGCACTCTTGATGATACTACCACTCTCTGCGGAAAAAACCTTACGGGAAAGTGTGTCACCAAATGATTTAAAGAGGACAGTGCCCGATGAAAGTATCAAAACTAACAGATAGAGGGATAGAGCAGTTACTAGAACTGCAAATATCATTTTAGATATAGGACTTATGCGCCTTAAGCGCCTTAAGCGTCTGAACCGGGTTCTAGGCATGGTAGTACCTTCCTTTCATATCTCGTTCCATTAAACAGTATATGAGTGTGATTGGAGTCAATATGCGGTTCAGTTTTTTATGGCTTCCAGCATATTGTCTACCGAGCTTCTGAGAGCCTGATGGCGGGGGAGTGAGAGCTCAGGGTCAGCGGCAAGGGTTTCATCTGCTGCGGAGACAGCGGAGCGCATAATAGCGGAATCTGTTGCTAGATCTGCTATTTTTAGGATAGGCATGCCATGTTGTCTGTTGCCAAAAAAGTCGCCGGGACCGCGGATTTTGAGGTCCTCTTCTGAAATAAGGAAGCCGTCTGTAGTCTTGCACATAATATCAAGGCGAGCTTTTGCAACTTCATTTGGGGATTCGGAAAAGAGCACGCAGTAGCTCTT
>CAZIVK010000420.1:0-1787 GCA_964542515.1 uncultured Oscillospiraceae bacterium
TTGAGAATTATTTAACCCGTAGAACTTTCCTTCACGGTCAAACATGAACAATGCTCAGACCCCAAACGTCATTGTACTTGTTGCGACAGTCCTTGCCATAGTTGCGGTGTTAGGGGTTGTTGTGTCATGCCGCAAGCATAAGCATACCATACATCAGTAAAGAAACTGGTACAGGTTTTTCTCATGCCAGTTCGTCCTTTCTGCGGCAGTTAATTAGCAATTTGTTATGCTCGCGGCTGCTGCGTCCACATCGCCTTCACCTTATTGGACGTAAAATATGTTGTCGAGGGCTATATATTCACTGTAAAAAGTGGTATGATGGGATATACTATATATAGGGGGTATGTCTTATGCATCGTGACGCAATGAACGAACTATATAGATGGAAAGAGAAAAAGAATAGGAAGCCACTTATTATACGTGGTGCACGTCAAGTGGGTAAAACGTGGCTCATGCAAGAGTTTGGTAAGACTTCCTATGACGAGACAGTCTACATCAACTTTGATAACAACTCACAGATGAAAGAACTTTTCTCTGCGGATATGCGTATTGAGCGCATCGTAACAGGACTTGAACTGTATGTTGGGCACAAAATTAATCCTATAAACACACTGCTGATATTTGACGAGATTCAGGAAGTGCCTAAGGCACTTTCTTCGCTAAAATATTTTAACGAAACTGCACCGGAGTATCATATTATCTGCGCAGGGTCGCTGTTGGGCGTAGCCCTCCACCAAGGTACGTCATTCCCTGTTGGAAAGGTAGAGTTCATGGATCTATATCCCATGTCATTTACCGAGTTTATGCGGGCTTTGGGTAAAGTTCAGTTTGTTGACCTACTCCATAAGGGAGACTTTGATATGGCAACCACCTTTAAGCAGGAGTATATCGACCTACTCAAGCATTACTACTATGTTGGTGGTATGCCAGAGGTCGTTAAGACATTTTCTGAAAACATGGATTTCAACGAAGCTAGAGAAATTCAGCAACAGATACTTGATGCCTATGAGCAAGACTTTTCTAAACATGCACCAAATGAAATTGTACCACGCATCCGTATGCTTTGGAACAGCATCCCTGCACAGCTTAGCAAGGAGAACAAAAAGTTTATCTACGGCATCATCAAAGAAGGCGCTCGGGCTAAGGAGTATGAAATGGCGCTTATGTGGCTCTCCGACTGTGGGCTTGTTCATCGAGTACATCGGGCAACCGCACCGAGCCTCCCGCTGAAAGCTTACGAGGACAGTAAAGCCTTTAAGCTGTTTTTGGTGGATGTTGGCTTGCTTGGTTGTATGGCTAGGTTGAATCAGTCAGTGCTACTTAGCGGAAACGAGCTTTTCAAGGAGTTTAAGGGAGCGCTAACTGAGCAATATGTACTACAACAGCTTAAGACTCTCAAAGGTATGGATACCTTCTACTGGACAAACGACAGGGGCAATGCCGAGGTAGACTTTCTAATTGATACAGGAAGTGATATTACTCCTATCGAGGTCAAGGCTGAAACAAATTTGAAAGCTAAGAACCTGAAAACTTTTTGTGAGAAGTATCAGCCCAAGATGGCAATACGCGCATCAATGACGGATTACAAACAGGAAGAAAAATTACTAAATCTACCGCTTTGGGCCGTGGAGATGATAAAGCATGCCCAAACATAGGTATAGCCCTATTGATAGAAATGCAATTGACAAGAGCGCAGACGCTGTGGTAAACTAACCGTGTTGATTGAAACAAAGTTAATAGATGGTTCGTATGACTGACGGAAGTGGGTTACCACATGGAGTATGAAC
>CAZIVK010000421.1:0-1781 GCA_964542515.1 uncultured Oscillospiraceae bacterium
CCGCTTGAAACAGTCTCCCTAAGCGGGAAAAGTCAATTCTTGCCGCTAAAACCTGAAGTATTTCACCCCGGGGACGGACCATTATCCTGTCAAACTCACCATTTCCAATCACATTTTGAAACGTATCAAAACCACGCGCAAAACATTCAGAAAGGGAGAAAGCCATCAACACCACCGCAAAACAAATAAGCACCTCTTCAAACTCAAACCCCAAAACAGAATTAAAGCGGTCAAAGAGTATATAAACGCTCAGTACCATAGTAAAAGAAACAAGAAACTGTCCAATAATAGTCATTACCAGAGATGACTTAAACTGCATCTGGCTCCTGAGCTGAATAGATAAATATTTTAAGTATAATTTCATATAGAATCCTCTACCATCGATATCAGTGGGTAAACATCATTATAGTGCTTTTGAATGAGTGCAGCGTTCACCTACTTGTTTAAGCATGCAGTAAGCTTGCAAGCTGTTCGTACTGACTTTTAAGCCTTATAAGCTATTTCATGATTAATAACATGAGTATCTTTATTTACAACTGTGTAAGTCCTGATCAGAAGTAAACAATGGTGGTTTTTATTCTAACGTTCTCTATTTCCGGAGACATCTCAGGACTAAGATCCAACCCACCATACCTCTCCGCCTCGGATACCTTGGTCTATTATACTTTTTCACAGGCTTAATCTCAATCAAAATATTACCCTCCTTTAGCCATGGCCTCCCTAATCAGTTGTTTGTAATTGTCGTATCCACTATCAATTAGCACAAAATGCCTGTCTATTTCACTTTCTATATAGCCCTGGGAGACCAGTTTAGATATTAGCTCAGTTGTCGGAAAGACAAAGTCTATCTCCTCCTGCGTCATAGCAAGAATCTCTTCATATGTGTACCCCAGATTGCCTAGTACAATTGCGTCATCATAGCTTATACCAACGTTACTAAGTTCAGAAATCTCTTCCTCATCCGGCAGAAGAAGGGGAGCTCCGTCGAGTTGGGTACCAGGAGCAAATATCTCAGCTATCTGCTCATCCGTCATCTCGTTAATCTCAGACTTTGAATAACCAAGATTTTCAAGAGTATGAATTTTTGCAGGGTCTAGCTTGATGGTATAGCCTGTGCTTATTCCAAGTGTTTCATATGAGAGGTCAACCGAGTTATCCATATAAAAGGCCAGTAGTTCACCCATCTCCTCATAGGTGAGGTTGTCTCCGTTAATCATGATACCAAAACCATTAGCTACAAAATAAATAAGTTTTGTGCCCTGGTTCATGGTTTTCCCATCTGTTGCAAGAATCGCTGTAATCTTGATATCATTAATAGTGGTTTCCTCTAAATCTGTATTGCCGTAATAAATGAGCTCTTCATTCAGGTTTGCTACCGGAGTATATCCAATCAGAATTTCTTTTCCAACATACTTTAGGAATTCATCATCTTCTGTAAAACGAACGCTCAAATAATGTAGATCACCATCTTCAGTGAGAATACCCTGGACAGTACAACTCCAGTTATCATTTACAAAGGATAATGTGGGAACTACATGCTCTTCAGTAAGTTCAGGAATAATTTCTTTGTAGTAGACAATATCAAATTCTTCAGGTAATCTTGGTGTCCTCTTAACTGTACTTGCTCCTGTATTGTAAATAACCTCATAACCTTGCCCTTGGACACTGTTGCATCCAGCCAGCAAAAATAATGCAAATATCAGATATATTAGAATAGCTATACTTTTTTTATTCTTCATAGTCCCAGAGTTCCGTGTTAAAAACAACAATGTCTTTATCTG
>CAZIVK010000422.1:0-1749 GCA_964542515.1 uncultured Oscillospiraceae bacterium
TATGTGCCTCATGCAGCGGTGTCCTTTTTAGCTCAGCCATACCGATCCCCCTTATTCTTAAAACCATCATGCCCATTTTAACACGACCATATATTAAAAACAAGATGCAACACACCCACCTATGTGATATCATATATATGGATTTCATCTATTAAGGAAAGGACTGTAAATATGAATACTTTTTGCAACCCTATGGATTTAGCTTACCGCTATCAACACCACAACACCCAGGGAGTTATCTCCGCAAACCGTGAAGGTGCTGACCCCACATTGATTCTATATAAGGACATCTACTACATGTTTGTATCCATGTCCGCAGGTTTCTGGTACAGTGATAATTTAATTAGCTGGAAGTTCCACGAAAACAAGGATCTACTCATACACGATTACGCCCCGGATGTCAGGCAGATTGGGGACTACCTTTACTTCAGTGCATCGCGCAGAGGGGTAAACTGTCCGTTCCTTCGCACATTGGACCCACTGTCCAATGTTTTTGAAGAGGTCTCTGCACCATTTGCCTTCTGGGACCCCAACCTCTTCTCAGATAGTGACGGCCGCGTGTACTTCTACTGGGGCTGCTCAAACCAAACGCCAATCTACGGCGTTGAAATGAACCCGGAAACTATGACCCCCATCGGAGAAACCGTAGAATTATTTGGTGGGCGGCCGGATGAGCTTGGTTTTGAACGTCCGGGAGACAACGGCGTAGTCAAAGAACCTCAAACAGAGCGTGAAAAAATGATAGCTTCGTATGTTGGTACCGGCCCATTCATTGAAGGTGCTTTCATGAACAGGCACAACGGCAAATACTACCTACAGTACGCAGGACCCGGAACACAGTTTAACACCTACTATGATGGCGTATATATATCGGATAGTCCCCTCGGCCCCTTCTCACTACAGAAGCACAACCCCTTTTCCTCAAAGCCGGGAGGTTTTATTACAGGAGCAGGACACGGAAGCACAATCCAGGACAGACATGGCAACTGGTGGCACGCCTCCACAATGCGCATAAGCATGGCACACAACTTTGAACGCCGTGTTGGTCTATTTCCCGCAGGTTTTGACAAGGACGGAGTGATGTTCTGTAACCAACATTTTGCAGACTACCCCATTCGTATACCTGAAGGTAGATTTGACCCACTGTCCATCTCCCCCGAGTGGATGCTTTTGTCATACAACAAACCTGCCACAGCTTCTTCAACTGCAGCTGACAGTAATCCACAGCTGGCAACAGATGAGGAGATCCGTACCTGGTGGAGCGCTAACACAGACAAACCCGGTGAGTGGATCATAGTTGACCTGGAGGAGACCCAGGACGTCAGAGCCATACAGGTAAACGTTGCAGATGAAAATGTCCCAGTGCCCACCCTCTCGGAGGATCAGTACATCGGAGATCCATACCAATCCCGCTACATCGAGACAAACCCACAAATTTCCCACTACACCGTTGAATGTAGTGATGATGGCAACACATGGACCATCCTTGAAACCGTAAAGCGCGAGTGTTCCAACGGATACTTTGAGTTTACCGAGGGCGTGCAGGCGCGCTATATCCGCGTTACAGCTTATGAGCTCCCCTATGGCCAAACATTCAGGGTAAGTGGTCTGCGCATTTTTGGAAAGGGAAAAGGAGAAAAGCCCGCACCCACAACTGCCACTGCCACCCGTGTAGGGGACCTCGACGCGTTAATCCGCTGGAATCCCGTCCAAGGAGCACAAGGTTACAACGTCCTCTACGGCGACGGC
>CAZIVK010000423.1:0-1744 GCA_964542515.1 uncultured Oscillospiraceae bacterium
ACTAATTATAGTACTCTCAGTTCTAATGATCTTGGGTTACGGCGGTTTCTATACATATGTCACACCCTACTTACTAATCCTGTTCCCATCCTTTGAAGCAGTTATGAGTATTCTTCTGGTATTTCTAGGACTTGCCAGCTTTATAGGAAACTGGATTGGTGGAATTGTTTCAGACAAGATAGGCTTTGCAAAATCCATGCTCGTTGGAGCAACACTCCAAATTGCAGCCATTGTACTGATAGTAGTATTCCAACCAGTAAAGTGGATGACCCTTATATGTGTAATTCTCTACATGATGAGCGCATGGTTCACAGGACTCCAGCTAAATACCGGAGTATCACAGGTGACAGAAAACAAATCTAGCCTTCTTATTAGTCTAAACAGTTCAGGTATCCAGTTGGGAGGAGCTCTTGGTTCCAGCATAATAGCTGTAATCATGTCCGTAACCAGTATTAAAAACATTGTTATACTCCCACTCATCACCAGCATAGGTATCTTTGTGTTGCAATCTTTCTACAATAAAAGGTATCTGAAGACAATAGAACAGAACAAATACTAAGAAGCAAAGACACTTCAATATCAATAAAGAAGTGCAAATCTCTATAGTTTATTGCTCTGTAGAGATTTGCACTTTTTTTCTATTTTAGAATATACAGTTATAGTTTACTCTGCAACCAGTGCCTCAACTATTTCACCGACGAATAGGTAGTGGTGGTCGTTTTCAGGGTAGTGGCGAGTGTTGATGGTTGGGTCTGTGAAGCAGGCGGGATCAAGCTGCTGTTTGTAGAGCTTGCGGCAAATGAGGACTAGCTTTGCCTCAGCAAAATAGGATGCGCTCTTATCAAAGACGGGTGTGAGACCTGTCTCTTTTGCTTTGTCCACGTCACGTCCCGATTTGGCGCCGCAGTATGCAAGGGCTTTTTTGTGATCCTTTGTGAAGAAGGACAGGGTGTAGTACTCATTGGGTTCAACAAACTCCAGGGTGTACCTCTGGGGACGGATGTAGATGCTTGAGACATTCATGCCCCACAGGACACCTAGACCGCCCCAACTAGCTGTCATCATATTGTGCTTTTGCTCATCACCTGCACTGATAAGCATCCATTCATCACCTATGAGTTTAAAGGGGTTGAAGTTCAGTTGCTTTAGATCTATGGGTTTAAGCATTGTGTACCTCCTGAAAAGTGGTTTAGCTATACAAAGGTCTTTAGGATATCCTCAACAACGCTCAGGTCTTGTTTTCTATCTATGAGAGGGGTTCCAGATTTCAAGACATTGTTTTTCTGGTGGTAGGTGGGCTTTTCCTCACGGTAGAGGACACCTATTGGGATATTGTCTCCAAATTCCATGGCTTTTTCCATAGCGGCTAGTTTGTTGGTATTGTCGTAGGAGTCATCAAGTTGGTAGACCCGTTGGTTGTACCAGGCATAGGTGTTTAACTTGTTGAACGTGACGCAGGGTTGGAAAATGTCAACAAGTGCGTATCCTTTATATTCTATGGCCTGCTTCATTACAGAAATGAGATGCTCCTTATGTCCTGTAAATGCGCGAGCGACAAAGCCTGCACCGGCTGCTATTGCCAGAAGGACGGGGTTTAAAGGTTCTGTAAAGTTACCACCAGTTTGCACACCAGTTACAAGTCCCATCATGGACGTGGGGGATGCCTGACCTTTGGTGAGACCATATATCTGGTTGTCATGGACGAAATGTGTTATGTCCACGTTGCGGCGTATGTTATGGAGGA
>CAZIVK010000424.1:0-1741 GCA_964542515.1 uncultured Oscillospiraceae bacterium
AGCAACCATGAAATGGGCACTTAATTGGATGGCCAACCACAAGTGGAAACTTTGGCTGTCAATTGTGCTCAACTTTATTTCTGTTGCACTCATGACCTATGAACCTTTTATCTTTAAGGAAATTATAGATGAGGTTCTGGTCCCGCAGCAGTATGACCGCTTAGTACCCCTACTCGCATTCTCATTCTTAATAGGTGCTCTATTCATGTCCATCCGCTTCTTTTCTAACGTTTTGGCAGAGCAGGCATCCCAGAACGCGGTGTTCCGCCTCAGGGAGCAACTCTTTGACCGGCTTTTGGCGCAGGCGTCCGATTTCTTCCGCCACAACAAAGTTGGGGATCTCCTCAACAAATCCACAAGTGACGTGGACATGATGCGCCACTACCTCTGCTGGGTCTTTCCAAAGTCAATAGAGGCAGTCGTCTTAATTCTCTTTGTCCTTGCGGTATTCATGTCAATTAGTCCGGTCTACACCCTTATGCTCTTTTCAGTAACACCTCTGACCGCTATTGTGGCCACAAAACTAGGAAAAAAAGTGCGTCCCGCTTTTAGCGAAGCACGTGAGCAGCTCTCAAAGCTAAACACCGTAGTACAGGAAAACATCAGCGGAAACCGCGTTGTAAAGGCCTTTGTCCGTGAGGACTTTGAGATGGAAAAATTCACCGTAGAAAACAAGTCTTACAGAGATAAAAACATTGCAGCAAACTATATCTGGCTCAAGTACGGCCCCATCATCGACTCCATATCGTCTCTCCTCTCGGTAATGAACCTCTGCGTAGGCGGTGTTATGGCGGCGTTGGGGCATATATCTTTGGGACAGCTCAGTATTTTTCTCAGTCTTGCATGGGCACTCAACGAACCCATGACCATGATTGGCGCGTTAGTAAATGACTCGCAGCGCTTCAACGCCTCCATTGAAAAGATAATGGAGCTCTACTATGCAAAGCCATCAATTAGCAGTCCGGGGAAGTCCCTGGCTCCTAAGGATGTTAAGGGAAACATCTCCTTTCGCGGCGTAACCCTCAAATACGGAACAAACAAGGTGCTGGACAACATTAGTTTTGAAATAGGCGCCGGACAGACCATAGGTATCATGGGTCCTACCGGTTCAGGCAAAACAACCCTGGTGAGCCTAATACCGCGCTTTGTTGACACCACCTCAGGTTCCGTGCATGTGGACGGCATAAACGTCCGGGACTACAACCTTCAGGAATTGAGGAAAAATGTAGGTGTCACCATGCAGGATGTGTTCCTCTTCTCAGACACAGTCGAGTCAAACATAGCTTACGGTGTGCCGGAAACGTCTATGGAAGACGTACTTAAGGCAGCCAAAGCATCGGACACCCACGAATTCATCAGCGCCACAGAAGCCGGATATGACACCATAGTAGGTGAACGCGGAACCGGCCTCTCGGGCGGACAGAAACAGCGCATTTCCCTCGCTCGTGCACTGGCTACCGACGCTCCAATCCTCATCCTTGACGACACCACCTCCGCCGTAGATATGGAGACGGAAAAGTACATACAGGAACAACTAAAAGAACTTCCAACCCAGGCCACCACTCTTATCATTGCACAGCGGGTAACATCGGTTATGCACGCTGACCGCATCTACATACTGGACAACGGAAAGATTGCGGAACAGGGTACACACGCTGAGCTCATGGCTCTGAAGGGCTACTACTACAACACCTGCCTTCTGCAGAACGGTGTTTTAACAGAGGGGGGAAATAACAATGGC
>CAZIVK010000425.1:0-1735 GCA_964542515.1 uncultured Oscillospiraceae bacterium
CGGAGGAGGCACCATGAAAAGAATACTAATTATGTTGGCCCTCACCCTTGTTATTAGCACATTAGTAGTAGGGGGAGTTCCTACAAGTGAAGCGAAAGAACTAGATACATGCGGAGTTCATATTGATGCTGAACATTGGGCTCAACCAAATGCGCTTTATACCTATTGTCCATACGATGGTAGCACAATGCCGTTATCGTGCTTTGGAACTGCATACTCGGATGGAACTTATACTCATCTTTATGGATTATTCCAAACCTGTACGTTCACAGGCTACATGGGAACCGCTGGCTGGAGATGTTATATCTGCAATTACACCGAATATGTAAGTGGTTACCATGACTGCTGGGAACAACACAATAATTGCGGTCGCGGTATCTACAGAACTTGCACAGTCACAATTTACTAAAGTTGTGTGACACTTAAAAACTGTGATCGGAGGAATTTATGCTAAAAAAAATTTGTTTTATCGTATTTGTGTTTGTGTTAGCTTTTACAGCATCTTGCAATTCTGGTGGTTACCAAATTCCTGATTCGGCATTTACAGTTGAGTTGTCAGAGTTTGTTGACGACAACGGAGGAATCGTGTTCCCTCAACTTGAGTGGGGGTGCAGTGTTGAAGATATTGAAAACACATTTGGTATAAAGTACGTTTATCCTCTGTCTGTATCGGATTTAAGTGAAGAAAATTGGGTCACTTTTAGCCTTAATGAAAAACAATACGGAGGTATTGCGGGATTCCGTGCGGCTGATGAAGGCCTTATATCCGTCTCTATACCATTGAAGGTTGTTGACAATCAAGACTATGAAGCAGCGCTGGATGAATTACTTGCGGAATTTACAGAGTTGTTAGGGGAACCCGAAAAAGCAGATGAACCACATATTAGTTCCACATCCTACTCATATAATTGGCGGAAAGAACATGACAGCGCAAAAACACTTCTGAGACTAATCGTGGAAAAAAGTGGTGCATCAATAAACGAATTAAATATACTCGTAGGCAAATTACTAGAATGCTAAAGAAAAACAGAAGTTCTGACTGGTTGGTTGCAGGACTTCTGTTTTTTATGTTTATAAAAAGTTGATGTGGTCGGGGGTTAAATAGCGTACTCTGTGGTAGTGGGAGAAGTCTGGTTTTAGTTCGGGTGGGCTTATGGCGTCAAGGAAGTATCTGGGGTTTATTGGGGCTTCTTTGATGTTAAGGAGTAGTTTTGCTTCAATTTTATTGTCTGATACTTTTGTAAATACTGCTGAGTCAAAGCGTTCTGCCAGATTTATTTGGATTATACCCTTTTTACTCTTTTTCTCAACTAGTATCTCTTTTTGAGAGAATATGTTATTTAGGCTTTCTGTGGCGTTATCAGGCATGGATCCGTAGTATGAGTAGGACACGACATACTCAGCAAATGCAATGTCTCTTATGCTGGTTTCCGGTGTGTATGCTGATATGACTTCAATTCCGGATGGCAGAGCTGAATTAAGGCGGCCTTTAAAGTCATCTGTGAAATCCTCTATTGTTTCACAGTCTAAGAGCTCATAGACACTTGTGAAGCCTACAGGAAGTGGGTGTGCAATGGAGAGATATGGGTGTGGGTTGAAGCCTTCAGTGTGTCTGAGGATTATTCTGGCTCTGTTGAAGCAATTCCTTTGGCATCCTCATCTGTTAGTTTTGCAATGGACAAAAATTCTACAATCACATATGAGTTACACAATTGATAATAATTCTACAATAATA
>CAZIVK010000426.1:0-1734 GCA_964542515.1 uncultured Oscillospiraceae bacterium
TACATAGCTTGATTGGGCTTGGAAGGGAGATGTTCATAAGCCTTGATATATTCTCTAAGGGTCTGTTGGGAACACTTGCAGCTGCTACATCCTTTACAGGTAGGCCCGTTTCATCGTCCGCCAGGTATCTGGCCACAATCTTTTTTTCTGATGTTCTGATGACCCTTATCAACAGGATCCTCATTCCCATAGTTTATGCATATATTGCCACCGTTACAGCCAATGCAGCAATCGGTGAAAATGTGTTGGGAAGAATGGCATCATTTCTAAAGTGGATGAGCTCATCAATTCTGGCGTTTGTTATGGCCGCATACATAGCCTACTTAACGGTTACCGGTTTTGTTACCGGCAGTGTGGATGCGGCTGCAGTCAAGACAACAAAACTTGTTTTAACTAACATAATTCCGGTTGTAGGAAAGGTTCTATCGGACGCAACAGAGACAGTTCTGGCAAGCGCAGGAATTCTGAGAAATTCAGTGGGGATATTTGGGATGCTAGGTGTTCTTGCCATATGCTTAATTCCGTTTATGCGGCTGGGGATACATTACCTTGTTTTTAAGATGGCAGCCGCAGTATCTGCCCCGCTAAGCGACAAGAGGTTGTCGGATCTACTTGACAATCTGGCGGGGGCCTTTGGTTTAATAATGGGTATGACCGGTGCAAGTGCACTTCTGATTTTGATTTCAATCGTATCGGCCATTTCGGCTTTTGGATAAGTAAGGCGGAGGATGTGGAGGACAATGGATATTTTAAGAGAGTGGATTGTAGGAGTGACTGCAGCTTCAATTTTGGTGGCAGCCGTAGTTGCTTTGGCACCGGGTGGGACTGCTAAAAAGACTGTACGGTTTGCCGGAGGACTTGTGATATTCATTGCTCTGGTGGGACCCCTGGGAAAGATAAATTTTGAGGATATATCCTATTTCAATATGCAGGCCCGGGCGGATTATAAAAAGTACGAGGAGAAGTATATCTTTGAAAACTCCTCTATGGTGGGAGTGATTGTGAGCGATAAACTTGCTACATATGTCATGGAAAAGGCCTCTGAGTACGGCATTGAATGTGAAGTTTCAGTAAGAGTAAAACAGCATGATGAGGGGCACCCATTTCCTGTAGAGGTGTCGATAGACGTGATTTCCGAGGGAGAGCCACAGGCCAGGAAAAGGCTTTCCACGTTGATAGAGGCGGAATTGGGTGTTCCGGAAGAGCGGCAGAAATGGGGTTATGCGGATGAACAAGAGTGAATTTCTATCCAAAGCAATAGCGGTGACTGTAAAGTATAAGTACTTTGTCCTAATAATTATTGTAGGGGTAATATTGCTGTTGTTACCCAGTTTCTCGGGAGGTGAGGAGAAGGCCGGTCCTGATACCGATATGGTTGTTTTTTCTGTAGACCGTGAGGAGAAGAGAATCGGCAAAGCACTTGAGACCGCGGAGGGGCTTGGAAAAACAGAGGTCATTCTGACGCTGGATTCCACTATGGAGACCCTGTACCAAAATGATATCAAGGAGGACACGCAGGCTTCCGAAAATGACTCCGAGATGAGCATAAGCAGCGAGACCGTTGTTATTGCTGTGGGTTCCGGGCAACAACAGGCTGTGATTACAAAAAGAATATATCCTGAGTATAGGGGGGCACTGGTAATATGTGAAGGTGCCACAAATAGCGCCACAAAGCTAAAGGTAATAAATGCGGTAAAAGCACTGACAGGTCTGTCTTCGGACAAAATTACAGTC
>CAZIVK010000427.1:0-1725 GCA_964542515.1 uncultured Oscillospiraceae bacterium
GGTATCTCTCACAGAGCGGCTGACCCTTATTGAACTGTTATCTCTGAGATATCTCCTAATCTCACCTATAATCATCGGCACGGCGTATGTGGAGAATTGCACACCATGGGATGTATCAAAGTTATCTATGGACTTAATCAGACCAACACAACCCACCTGAAAAAGATCATCAACAGGCTCTCCCCTGTTACCAAAACGCTGTATTACACTCAGTACCAACCTCAAATTTCCCGATATAAGTTCCTCCCTGGCCGCATTATCCCCCTTCTTACTTTTATCCAAAAGTTCCATAATAACTTTGGAGGGTAGAACCTTTAATTTTGATGTATTTACTCCACAAATTTCAACTTTCCCCTGCATCCTCATCCCAACTGACCTCCTTAGATCTACGCTACAAACTCTAAGTCATTATTGCCCGAGGACCATATTTTCAAACTGTCAGTCTTTGGAAAGCGCTTGATGAAATCCATACATTGTGGTAGTATTAATATATATTTTTGAAGAATAATTGAGGCGGAGATGTTTATGAAAAGACCATATATTGCCATACCAATGGGAGACCCTGCAGGAATAGGACCTGAAATAGTTGTCAAAGCCATAGCAGACTATGAAACCATAGGCTCCTCAGCCAATTGTGTTGTTGTAGGGGACTCAAGAATCCTTGCATCAGCTATGAAAACTTGCGGAGTAAATCTCACAATCAACACCATTTCAGAGCCAGATGAAGGAAACTACATGTCTGGTGTGCTCAACCTTATAGATCTAGCTAATATATCACCAGATGAGTACAACATAGGTGAAGTATCCGGTATCTGTGGCAGAGCCTCCTTTGAATATATAGAAAAGAGCATAAACCTTGCAAATAACGGACTTGTTGATGCCGTCACCACGACCCCCATAAATAAAGAGTCTCTCAGAGCAGGCAATGTCAACCACATAGGCCACACAGAAATGTTTGCAGAGCTTACAGACACAAAAGACCCCCTCACCATGTTTGAGGTGAGAGGTATGAGAGTATTCTTCCTATCTCGCCACGTGTCACTCCGTAAAGCCTGTGATATGGTCAAAAAGGACAGAATAGTTGATTATGTTGAACGCTGTTATCAAGCCCTAAAAAAACTCGGCATCACCGGGGGCAAAATGGCCATAGCTGGCCTGAATCCACACAGCGGTGAGCACGGTCTCTTTGGTGACGAAGAAGTAAATGAAGTGTTCCCAGCTATAGAGGAACTCACAAAACGCGGATTTGCCGTAGAAGGTCCCGTAGGTGCTGACTCAGTATTCCACCTTGCACTACAAGGCAGGTACAACTCGGTACTCTCCCTCTACCACGACCAAGGCCACATAGCCACCAAAACTCTGGACTTTGAACGCACCATAGCTATTACCAACGGACTCCCCTTCCTCAGAACTTCCGTAGACCACGGAACTGCCTTTGACATAGCCGGGAAAGGTATAGCAAGCCCTGTCAGCATGGTAGAAGCCATACGCCTAGCCGCAAAATATGCACCATACTACAAAGACTAAAATAAACAATAAAAAAATTTAGCCGCAGTCTTACGACTGCGGCTTTGCTGCTTCATATAGTTTTTTAAGGTCATTTGATGTGAAGTCATATACCTTGTCACAGAATTGACAGGTTACTTCTGCCTCACCTTGTTCTTCAATCATTGAGATGAGTTCTTCCTCACCAGTGCTGATGAGAGCCTGTTCAACTCTATCCCT
>CAZIVK010000428.1:0-1724 GCA_964542515.1 uncultured Oscillospiraceae bacterium
GTCTCGAGATATGAGCCTACCTTATGCACCGGAAATGAGTCCAGGTCATCCACTATCATTACGGCATGGGGATTTCCCATGGAGACGCATGTGATATTAAGGCCCATAGGTGAGGAGCCGATGTTTGCAAAGTCCTGACCAATATAGCGTGAGCCCTCCGCATCATGGAAACCAGGTAGGAGGAAGGGGGCGTTGATTACGGGTCCGCTTTCTTTTAGTGACGTAGGAATAAGTTCTGCTTCAAGTATGGGACTGCCCATATTGACGGTTACACTTACAACTTTGTCATTTTCTACTTTTAAGTCCAAGGTCTTGACTCCGCTTAGAGTGTCAACTGTTACGGTTGGCCTCTTAGCAATTCCACGGTCATAGATATACTTTCCAACGCACCTAATGCCATTGCCGCACATTTTTCCACGCGAACCGTCTGCGTTGTACATATCCATGAAACAGTCCGCTTTGTCTGAGGGCTTAATGAGGATTAGGCCGTCTGCCCCGATTCCAAAGTTCCTGTGGCTGAGCTTTATAGCAAGCTCAGAGGGGTTGTCAAGGGTTTGCTCTAAACAGTTGATGTAGATGTAGTCATTTCCGCTTCCGTGCATCTTGGTAAAGTTCATAGCAATGCTCCTTTATATTTTATAGAAGATTAATTCCGAGTTTTGTGCATTGTTCTACTGTGTCACATCTCCAGATTGAGCTCTGTACTTCACCTATATGGGCCTTGCGCAAAAAGTACATACAGAGTCGGGACTGTCCAATGCCTCCGCCAATAGTGAGTGGGAGTTCTCCTTTAAGTAGAGATGCCTGAAAGGGAAGTTCTGCGCGTTCAGTATTACCGGACTTGCCCAGCTGGTCTGAGAGGCTTTCTTCATTTACACGTATACCCATAGAGGACAGTTCAAAAGTGATATCCAAGAGCTTGTTATAGAGTAGAATATCTCCATTGAGGGACCAGTCATCATAGTCCGGGGCACGGTTGTCATGGGGATTTCCAGAATTAAGAGTGTCCCCAATACCAATAATAAAGACAGCTCCGTATTCCTTTACGGCCTTGTATTCACGCTCTGAAGAGCTTAGTCCTGGGTACATATCCTCCAGATCCTGTGATGTTATAAAGGTTATGTGCTCAGGAAGTTCAGGCTCTCCTAATTGGGGATAGTTTTCAAGAACCACGCGTTCGGTCTCAAGGAGACAGTTATAAATTGTAGTTACAATATTTTTCAAGAAATTTAGGTTGCGCTCCTCTGGGCTAATAATGAGCTCCCAGTCCCACTGATCCACGTAGATTGAATGTATGGCATCTGTATACTCATCCCGTCTGATGGCGTTCATGTCCGTGTAAAGACCTACGCCGGTCTTGAAACCGTATTTCTTTAAGGCATAGCGCTTCCACTTAGCTAGGGAGTGTACAATTTCTGCGGGGGCATCTCCCTGTTCTTTTATGCCAAAGGAAACAGGGCGGTCCACACCGTTTAGATTATCATTAAGACCGGTTTCAGGCTTAACAAAGAGAGGTGCCGTTACCCTATGTAGGTTCAATGAATTAGCGAGTAATTTTTGAAACGAGTCCTTAACGAGCTTTATAGCTACCTGAGTCTCAAAAAGGTTAAGTTGCGAGGAATAACCCTTTGGTATTTCTATCTGCAAATAAATCAGCCTTTCATGAATAGAATATAAGCCATTTTTAAAAATTATTACATGAATAAGATTTTAGCACAATTGCT
>CAZIVK010000429.1:0-1720 GCA_964542515.1 uncultured Oscillospiraceae bacterium
GCTTGAAAGGCTGAGGTTCTCACCGTCATTTACTCCTGCCAGCATAGGTCCGCCGCTTACCATGACCGTGGGGATATTGAGACGCGCGGCACCCATTAGCATGCCGGGCACTATTTTGTCGCAGTTGGGGACAAGCACAAGGGCATCAAAGCAGTGTGCCCGTGCCATGGTCTCTACGGAGTCTGCAATAAGCTCCCGGGAAGCCAGTGAGTAGTTCATACCCTCATGTCCCATAGCAATGCCATCACAGACGCCTATTGAGGGGAACAGGATGGGTGTCCCGCCCGCCATCCGCACACCGGCTTTGGCTGCCTCCGCTATTTTATCTAAATGGACGTGACCGGGTACTATTTCGCTATATGCGGAGCAGATTCCAACGAGGGGTCTTGACAGCTCCTCCTCGGTAAACCCCATTGCATAGAACAGTGACCTGTTTGGGGCGCGTTCAGCGCCGGATGTCACTTTATAGCTGTTGAGTTTCATAAAAGACGACCTCTCTCAGATTACTTCTTTAACCAGCTCATCATTGACCTGAGCTTGCTTCCGACTTTTTCAACGGGGTGAGTGGCCTCTACACGACGCTGAGCCAGTAGTCTTGCACGTCCGCCGGACCTGTTTTCTGTAAGCCAAGCTGATGCAAACTGACCGGTCTGGATCTCCCCGAGAACCTTCTTCATCTCCTTGCGGGTCTCTTCCGTAACAATCCTATTTCCGGTGACGTAGTCCCCGTACTCTGCGGTGTCACTAACTGAGTAGCGCATAAAGGAGAAGCCTCCGCTGTTGATAAGATCCACAATTAGTTTCATCTCATGCACGCACTCAAAGTACGCCATTTCAGGTGCATATCCGGCTTCCACAAGTGTGTCAAATCCGGCTTTCATAAGCTCTGTTACGCCACCACAGAGTACAGCTTGCTCGCCAAAGAGGTCGGTCTCTGTCTCCTCCTTAAATGTGGTCTCAATGATGCCGGCTCTCCCTGCACCAATTCCGGATGCATAGGCCAGGGCGTAGTTCTTGGCGTTGCCGGAGTAATCCTGATGGATGGCAATCAGTGAAGGGACACCTTTGCCCTCCTGGTACTGATACCTGACAGTGTGACCGGGACCTTTAGGAGCTACCATGATAACGTCCACGTCCTTAGGCGGGTCAATCTGGTCAAAATGAATGGAGAAGCCGTGTGCAAACATTAATACTTTTCCGGCAGTAAGGTTTGGTTTGACGCTCTCGGCATAAACATCGGGCTGGACCTGGTCGGGCACCAGGATCATGATGACATCGGCCTTGGCTGAAGCTTCAAAGGCTGTGAACACATCGAAACCATCATCTGCGGCCTTTTGCCTGCTGGCCGATGTCTCCTTAAGTCCAACAATTGTTGCAACTCCGCTGTCCCTAAGATTTTGTGCGTGTGCGTGTCCTTGGCTGCCATAGCCCAGAATAGCTACGGTTTTCCCTTTTAGTAGGTCTAGATTACAGTCGCTGTCGTAATACATCTTCATATTAGTTATCTCCTTCAAGTGTTTCAAGATTGTAGATTGTTTTAGTACCCCGGGATATAGCTGTAATACCTGTTCTGCACATTTCAACAAAACCGAAGGGTCTCATAATTTCAAGAAATGCGTCAATTTTGCTCTGGTTTCCTGTAAGTTCTATAATCATGGTGTCCGGTGCCATATCCAGAATACGTGCTCTGAAGATGTCAACGGATTCTTTAATGGATGCG
>CAZIVK010000430.1:0-1695 GCA_964542515.1 uncultured Oscillospiraceae bacterium
AAAAAGATGGATATACTTGTAGTATAGTCGGTGGATTATAGAATACTTATTAAAGGAGTTATGATTAATGAAGAAGTTATCACAGATTCTCTCGCTTATGCTTGCTTTGATTCTGATTTTTGGACTAGCAGCATGCACTAGCGACACTGAACCCTCCCCTTCTGCTTCCCCAAGTACAGCAACACCAACTCCGTCTTCAGCATCTTCAGAAGAGCCAGCAGATGAAAATTTTGTCAACACAATGCCCATCTCGGATGAGCTCGTTACAATCTCTGCATGGCGCGCATGGACATCAACTTTTTATGCAGACCCTAATGAAATACACGCAAACAAGGAAATTGAGAAAATAACCAACGTCCATGTAAACTTTACAGCCGCACCTACACAAGGCTCACAGGAAGCATTTAACCTCATGATCGCAAGTAACGACTATACCGACATTATATTTGGTCACTGGACCGGTACAGAGCCTTCCTATACAGGCGGTATTGACAAGGCAATTGCAGACGGCGTCTACCTAGACATAAATGATTTCCTCAAATATGCCACAAACTTCCAAGCTCGTTTAGATGAGGATCCGGACACAAAAAGACAAGCTACTACTGACAGTGGCGCTATGTTCTTCCCAGCTGTTCAATCAGGAAAACAACCCGCATGGTTTGGCTCAATGGTTAGAACAGATTGGCTTGAGGATGTTGGCCTAAGTGAACCAGTCACTATTGACGATTGGTACAACATGCTCACAGCATTCAAAGATAACGGCCATTCTAACGCAATGTTTCTTTCCTCCGGCGGATTCGACCTAATGGGATTTGGCGTAATCGGCGCATTCAACAGCCCTCCCACCTTCTACAACAAGGATGGCGTCGTCCACTTTGGCGGAATTGAAGAGGGATTCAGACAGTATCTCGCAACCATGGCACAGTGGTACTCAGAGGACCTAATTGATAAAGATTTTGCTTCACGTACATCAAGAAGTGACCAGGGCAATCTCTTCTCACAGGATAAAGTTGGAGCAGCAGACGGAGCAGTATACTCATCAGCCGCTAACTACCTAACCCTACACGGTGGAGAAGGCGTCAAGTGGGAAGCAGTTCCACTACCTGTCCTCAATAAAGGTGATGTAGGCCATTTCCGCAGAGTCAATGAAATCGTAGGAACCGGCGGTGCATTCCCAACAGTTGCTGCAGTAGATAACGGTAACATTGAAACAGTCATCCGCTATATAGACTTCTCATATAGCAAAGAGGGCTCAGCAATTCTTAACTACGGCATAGAGGGAGAGACCTGGGAGTGGGGCGACGACGGACTTCCACACTACACAGACTTCTACCTTAAAAATGAAGAATACCAAGTAACCGACATGCGTGATATGTACACAGACTCCCAGGCACGTGGCGGACATTACATGTGGGTTCGTGAAAATGACACTTGGGCACCTGAAGTTCTCGCAGGCCAAGACAAATGGATGGATAGCTCCTCAGGCGACTGGGTAATGCCTCCTGTCACCCTCACATCAGATGAGTCAAGCGAAAACTCACAGATCTACACCGATATAGAGACCTACCTCAACGAGTTCTCCCTCTCCGTAATCGTCGGCAACGCATCAATTGATGATTGGGACAACTACGTTGCAACTATTAACGGCCTCAACATTGAGCGCTGCATAGAGATCTACCAGCAAGCTCTTAACCG
>CAZIVK010000431.1:0-1694 GCA_964542515.1 uncultured Oscillospiraceae bacterium
CTTAAAGGATTTTAGAAAACAAAAACTAAGGAGTCTTACAAATGAAGAACAGAATATTTACATCTGAATCTGTCACTGAGGGGCATCCCGATAAAGTATGTGACCAGATTTCTGATGCAGTGCTTGATGCTATCCTCACAGAGGACAGCAACGCACGCGTTGCTTGTGAGAGCATTGTTACAACCGGAATGGCCCTCGTTATGGGTGAAATATCTACAGACACATACGTTGACATTCCCGCAGTAGTCCGGAAAACAATTGAAAAGATTGGATATAATGAGCCCACCTACGGCTTTAATTCTAAGACATGTGCCGTGCTCACCGCAATTGATGAACAAAGCCCTGATATAGCCCTTGGAGTAAACCACTCCTATGAGTACAAGGCGTCGGACTCGGAGGACTCAAACCTCATAGGCGCCGGTGACCAGGGAATGATGTTTGGTTATGCATGTGATGAAACACCTGAACTTATGCCAGCACCCATTGCTGCTGCACACAAATTGGCGCTTCAACTCAGCCAGGTGCGCAAAAGCGGGGAGCTTGATTTTTTGTGTCCTGACGGCAAAACCCAAGTAACTGTAGAGTACGGAGATGACGGTAAAGCAAAACGCTTTGATACCATTGTTGTATCATCTCAGCACACAGAGGACGTTAGTCTAGAGAACCTCCGTGAGAGCATTATAGAAACTGTCATTAAACGTACTGTTTCCCCCTCAATGATTGATGTTAACACAAAAATTTACATCAACCCAACGGGCAGATTTGTTGTGGGCGGACCACAGGCGGACTCCGGACTCACCGGTAGAAAGATTATTGTTGACACATACGGAGGGTATTCCAGACACGGCGGAGGATGTTTTTCCGGTAAGGACCCAACAAAGGTAGACCGCTCAGCCGCATATATGAGCAGATACATTGCAAAGAATGTTGTAGGCGCAGGGCTTGCACGTCGTTGTGAAATTGAGCTGGCCTATGCCATTGGGGTGGCATATCCGGTCTCGGTTATGGTTGAAACTTTTGGAACAGGCATTGTAGACGACTCCATTTTATCTGATTTAATTAAGCAGAAGTTTGACCTTAGACCGGCAGAAATCATTAGATATCTTGACTTGCGTAGGCCAATTTACTTGCAGACAGCGGCTTATGGACACTTTGGCCGCACAGATATTGACCTTCCCTGGGAAAAGACAGATAGAGCTGAAGAACTTAAAGCTGAGATCATATAGAGGCGGTAACAAAAATGTGGGTATCCGATAAATGGACTGATTATGAACTGGTAGATTGCGGGGATGGAGAACGTCTCGAACGCTGGGGTGACGTGTACCTTGTACGTCCGGACCCCCAGGCTATCTGGAAAAGCAACCGGATAAACCCCAAATGGTACACGCCTGACGGAAGGTATCACCGCTCGGATTCCGGCGGAGGCAGATGGGAAAAGAGAAACCTTCCGGAACAGTGGCAAATTAACTATGATTCCCTGAAGTTCAATGTAAAGCCAATGAACTTTAAACACACCGGAATCTTTCCGGAACAGGCTGCCAACTGGGATTTTACCCGGGAGCAAATTACTGGAGCGGGCAGGGAGATAAATGTTCTAAACCTGTTTGCATATACCGGAGCCGCCACTTTAGCGGCTGCATCTGCTGGTGCAAAAGTATGTCACGTTGATGCTGCAAAAGGCATGGTGCTTTGGG
>CAZIVK010000432.1:0-1686 GCA_964542515.1 uncultured Oscillospiraceae bacterium
AATGTACAGTTCATCACAATCAATAACCCCTCCAACATTACAATCAGGACATGGGAGCGTGGTTCGGGTGAAACACTTGCATGCGGAACAGGAAACTGTGCAGCTCTGGTAGCCGCTACACTCCTTGGTAAGAGCGATGGAGAAGCTGACATGAAGACCCTCGGTGGCACCCTACACATAAAGTGGGATCGCAACAAAAATGTTGTATATATGACCGGAAACGCAATTGAAGTATTCAGCGGCACAATCTGAAAAAATATGTAAAGGAAGTGTAATATGCTCAAGACTAACCCCAATTTTAGCAAGATGAGTAAAAGTTATCTCTTCTCATCTATAGCAAAAAAAGTTAACGAATACGCAACCAATAATCCCAATGAAAAAATAATCCGCCTGGGTATCGGAGACGTAACCCGCCCACTTGCTCCAGCTGTTGTATCTGCTATGCACCGGGCTGTTGATGAAATGGGTAGCGCATCCACATTTAAAGGCTACGGTCAGGAATATGGTTATAGTTTTCTCCGTGACGCCATTATCCAGAACGACTACAAACCACTGGGAGTAGATCTGGAAACAAGCGAAGTCTTCATAAGCGATGGCGCCAAAAGCGACACTGGAAATATTGGGGATCTCTTTTCTGTGGACAACACAGTCGCCATATGTGACCCTGTATACCCGGTATATGTTGACTCCAACGTCATGGCAGGAAGAGCCGGAGACCTTGTGGGTGACCGCTACTCCAAGCTGATCTATATGCCCTGTACCGCAGAAAACGACTTTGTCCCGGAAATCCCCTCCGTTACAGCGGACATTATATATCTCTGCTACCCCAATAACCCCACCGGTTCTCACGCAACTGCTGCTCAACTCAGAGTTTGGGTAGATTATGCACTTAAAAATGGCTCTATCATCCTCTACGATGCCGCCTACTCCGCCTTCATATCTGAGGACCTCCCCCGCTCAATCTATGAAATAAACGGTGCAAAGGGATGCGCAATTGAGTTTAAGAGCTTCTCAAAAACCGCCGGATTTACCGGAGTACGCTGTGCCTACACCGTAATACCGAAGGAGCTCTCCTTTGGAGGCGTCAAGCTCAACACAATGTGGGCCCGCCGTCAATCCACAAAGTTCAACGAGGTATCATATATCTCACAAGTAGGAGCCGCCGCCATATATACTGATGAAGGTAAAAAGCAGATTGCAGACACAATTGAGTACTACAAAAAGAATGCCAATCTCATAAAAAATGGTCTTAAAGATGCAGGCTTTAGTGTATACGGTGGTGTAAATGCTCCATACATCTGGATGAAGACCCCAAACAACCTCACCTCCTGGGAGTTCTTTGACCACCTCCTAGAAAACGTTCAGGTTGTCGGGACACCCGGTTCAGGTTTTGGTCCTTCCGGCGAAGGTTATTTCCGCCTCACCGCATTTGGAACAACAGAAAATACAATAGAGGCTCTGGAACGCATTAAGCGGATGAGCTAAGATACTGCCAATTATTATAAGGGCGGTGATAGGTGCAAACAGTAGTACACCTATTACCGCCCTTTTTTTCATTTCAAGGTATAATATTACCAAAAAATAACACTTTGTCGTATTATGTCACATACAGTCAGAACAACTAGGAATTCCTGTGATTATGTCAACCAAACAACACCACTTTCCGCAGTCTCATTTCTCATCCTC
>CAZIVK010000433.1:0-1686 GCA_964542515.1 uncultured Oscillospiraceae bacterium
ATAGGATGTGTCGGCCTGCTCCTCCTCCACGTTGAGGAGTTCAATATTGGTGTTTATAGATAAGTCTCGGCTGACACTTGCTGAGAGCTCCTCCTCCGTGATACCCTCCACATTTGCTACATACATCCTTGCAACATCAAAGTACTTCTCTATGCTGATGTCAATATATGCACCGGTAAAGGAGGCAGGATGTGCGGTCTTTTCAAGCTGTATGTCCTCCCCGTTCATGAACTTTTCTGTAAACCCAGCAGGTATGCGCAGTGCATAGGTCACCTGGCCAAAGTACATGGCATCCTGGAGAGCCTCTGATTTGTCAGGCAGATCAACAAAATTTGCTACCTTACTGAGCTCCTTCTTAAAACCGTCAACAAGGGGACCACAATCACCGCTAGTAAACACAACGTTGGCCTTAGTTGGAGTAAAGGAGGCCATCTCCTTATTTTCCTTAGACATGGCCGATGAGGCAATAAGCGACACACCGAGGAAAACTATAACATAGATCATAAGTGCCGGAATATTGTCCTTAAGGATCTTCATACAAAGCTTAAAGACTTGCATACTTACGCCTCCTAACTACCAAATAGGTACCGGTCCAGAACACTAGGATAAACACGGCTATGAGTGCTATATTGAGCCAAAACCTTGAAAGCGAATCAAAAAAGTACAGTGAGTAGAATGCGTCAGTCAAGAGATTCAGGGGGTTTATATAGGCCAGAATGGGAGCTTTCTGGGATACGATGTACTTCATGTCCTGGAACATCATACCGGCGAGGAATGAACAAAACATTGAGAAGGTCATAAGTATTGCTATTTTCAGGCCCTCCTTTTTCTTTATCAGTGCGCTCACAAGAGCACCAAAGGATACGCCCGACAAAGATCCCAAGACGGTTGTAAGTAGTACAAGACCAATCCTGTTTCCAAAGTCCACCTTAAGCACAACAATTAAATACACTAAAAGAATAGACAGCTCACAGATGTGAATTAGGAACGAGGCGCTCATGCTGTACATGAATGACTTCAACTTGTGGGTGGGGGCAACATTAACTCTGGCTGCAATTGAGGAGTTATCTGCCTGGATCTCCATTACCTCCCTGTGCCCAAAGAGACTTCCGTAGAAACAAGCCATGGCTATGAGTGAGTAGAAGTAGTTCAATAGGACGTTGGGCTCCGCTTTAGATATAGAGACCTCCTTGAGTATCTCCTGCCCCAGGCTATCCATATCAGTGGCCTCGATGGCCATGGCTGCGGCAGATGTCTGCATAAACCTGTCTAAAAAGATCCTTATTATGTTCTGGTTTAGGCCTGAATCCGCAACAACCAACTTCAAAGGGTTTTCAGCAACAATATATCCGTCAATCTCCCCATCCTTTAGAAGCTGTCCAGCGTCAGATACGGAGGTAGTCTTTAGGTTAAACATGCGCTCATCACCGGTGGACATCTCATTTAGGACGGACTTGAATATTACATTGGCGTTATAGCTCTCATCATCAACTACGGCAACGTCTATAGGTGTAAAACTTTCACTGTTGTTGATGTTTCCCAGAGCCAACTGGAAAAAGGTTGCAAGGATAATTGGAAACAGCATGGTCCAGAAAATAGTGACTTTGTCCTTAAAAAGGCACTTCAGTCTGTATCGAAAGATGTGAATAAACATCGGGCGCCTCCTAATCTCTCAGCTCTTTGCCG
>CAZIVK010000434.1:0-1682 GCA_964542515.1 uncultured Oscillospiraceae bacterium
AATTGTAAAATGTGGAGTCTGAGTAAGCAAGCTTGTGACCAGTGAACCCGATATAAATGCCATCAAGCTCACATATTTCAGATGTTTCTTCAGTAGTTATATCATATTTTATCATTCTATTTAAGGTTCCTGTTTCACTACTGTTGGTTGAGTTGCCATAGACTATGTCATCCTTAATAAGCCAGATATCATCAAACACATCAGTTATCCTAACTATTTCGTCACTCTCTAATGAATACCTATATAAACAAATATCAGAGCGGTTAAAAAAATAGATGCTTTCATCCAGGCAAAATAGTTTGTAGGCATGGTATCCTTCAATTAAAGGCCTTGTTTTATCAGATAATATGTCATAAGCGTAGATATATCCCCTTGGGTAATCACAAAAAATGAGATTATCCTTCTTGATAATGACCCAGTTACCCACGGATATGTTTACTGCTTCCGATGCGTCGCTTCCTATATTTGAGACATTTTCACAAGATACAAATCCTAAGGTAGATGTAATTAACAGAAAGACAATAATCAAAGTTTTAATGATTCTCATTTTCTGCAGACCCTCCTTTCGACTCATTACTAATAGTATTAAAATCAAATGAGTCCAGCAGTCTCCTTTGACGGGAGCTGCTGGATCGTTTAGAGTTATGGACCATAATTAAACACAAGTCCATCTATATCGTCCTGCTGTGGAGTATATATTAGCCTTGTAGTACCATTGTAATACGAGGGGGTGCCGGGTGACATTATTGTTGAAGCACCTACCCAATTATTGTGATCATTGTTTGAAACTCTGGAAATACCATACATATTCAATGCAAACGTTACGAGTAAGTAAATGGTTATTATTTTGCAGTGTTTCATGTTCAATCTCCTTTTCTGCGGCGTATCAGGTTATGTCTGATACATTTCATGCTTCTCGGTTTTGAAGCGGGAAGTTATAATGTGTTCTTAGCTATCACCTCTTTCGAGGAAAATTTATCATAACATCCACTTTATGTCAACGATAATTAGTATGTATTAGACAAGAATGCGACTCACATATGCTCAAGTCATAGATAAGCACTTGAGTTAATCTCTTAGTTTTACTATCTGAAACATTGCAAACTTATCCACAGTTCTCCAACAATTTCTGACTTCGAAAGCGGGCGTGCCTCTATAGATTTCTAAAATCTATAGAGGCACGCACATTATGTTTTATAGTACTTGTAGTGTCCAGTTGAAGGTGTCGGGGAGTTTGCCCCATTGTATGCCGGTTAAGGTGTCGTAGAGGCGTTGGGAGATGGGGCCGGTTTGGCCGTTGTTAATTTTGTAGGTTGTGTTGTTGTATGTTAGTTCACCTATGGGGGATATTACGGCGGCGGTTCCTGAACCAAAGGCTTCCTCTAGGTGGCCGTTGTTTGCGGCTTCTATGAGTTCTTCAATGGTGAGTTTACGCTCTATGCAGGGGATGCCCCAGCTGCGGAACATGTCTATGCATGAGCGGCGGGTTATGCCGGGTAGGATGCTGCCAGCAAGTGATGGTGTCACTATTTCTCCGTTAATCTTGAAGAAGACGTTCATGGTACCGACCTCTTCTATATATTTGCGCTCTACGCCGTCAAGCCATAGGACTTGGGTATAGCCCTTATCCTGGGCGCGGTGTTGGGCGCGTATTGTTTGGGAGTAGTTGGCTCCTGCTTTTG
>CAZIVK010000435.1:0-1679 GCA_964542515.1 uncultured Oscillospiraceae bacterium
GGTTATAATAACATTTACATCTGAGGAAATTTCAACTCGGGAGGTCCGTACCTCCATAGCCATGTGGTCAGAAGGTGGTAGGAAAAACTTCTGCTGCACAATAACCTCACACTTTGCAAATGCAGCCTGAGTATTCCCTTTACGTATTTTGTAGCGGCTTGCAATGTTTGTCCCACTCTCTGGGTAGATATCCTCCATGGTTTTTTTGTATCCGTTGGTGACAGCGTGTACTAAGGGGGCATGATTGGCTAGAGCCTGCTGAGGCGTCAAAACTACCGGAAGGTCCTCATAATCCACTTCAATTAGCCGGACAGCCTTTTCAGCGGTCTCTTCATCCTGAGCAGCTACAAGCGCAACCGGTTCTCCTGCGTAACGTACAACACCTCTTGCCAATGCAGGCCTGTCCAACACCAGAGCACCAAACAGCTCAGGGCAGTCATCCCCAGTTAAAACAGATTTAACCCCATGTACAGCAAGCGCCTTAGTAATGTCAAGTTTACGTATCACACCATGTGCACATGTGCTGGTTAGCAACCTTGCCGATAGTATACCTGCCACCGGCAAGTCATCTGTATATTCAGCTCGCCCTGTTACTTTATCCCACGCTTCCTTGCGTTCAATGCTTGTACCGATCACATCAACAACTCCAATACTATGATACCTTGGTTGAGGGTGACAGTGAAAGTTTATTTTCAAGAGCTCTTATTGGCTTAAAGATATACTCAATTGATACAGCACCAATCAGTAAGACTACACTTGTCAAAAGATTGTGCGCCAAGAAAAAGGTATTAAATGCACCTATACTGCTGACAACAGATATCTCACGCATCCAATCTGGGACAAAAAACAGTACATATACCATATAAAGTACACGCCAGCCTGTATTCATACATAGAACTGCAAGCAACTTAGTTCTAAACGCCCTTTTCTTCTTATCAGAAAATCCTTTCATAATATAGATAACGGCGGCCAAGGTGACAGCCTCAAATACAATTGAAATGGCTGGATTTATTACCCTATCAACCCTGACGGGAAGGAACAAGTTCAGCATCTTAATACCGGCGGACAGTAATCCCACCAGCAAAACTGCCTCTATCCGTTTAGTCCTGCGGTATACATTCATCATAAAGAAGCAGGCAAGAGGGTACCATACAAGCCACCCCACGCTGAACGGAAGTAGGTGCAACAAGTATCCAGCAGTCAACTCAAAGACTCCCCAAAGTCCACCCCAAGTTATAATAGTTATCATAGACACATCTTACCCTCCAGATCAATATCCATTGGCTTCCACCCCGTGTATGGCCTGCTCGTGGCACTCCTTTAACTTAGGCAATAATTTGCTTGTACTGGATAGTTTAACCAACTACCCATTTTAAAATTCTCAAATCATCATTTATTATTGCATATATGCCGACTTAAAGACAGAGGTGGAAACCGCAACCGGTTCTCACCCCTGTTTCTAATTCATTTTTTTAGTCAGCTTATGCGTATTTTTTCTTCTTAGCAACCACCAGCGCTATAGAGAACAATGCTACTGCAAAGCCAAGTTGGATAACTATGGACATTAGTACCGACTCCAGGTCCGCAAAATCAAACTTGCTTAAACCCGCGATCTCATTGTTTGCTTTGACGTACCAGTATGACGGAGTAAAACTTGCTATGCGTAGGACAGATGCACT
>CAZIVK010000436.1:0-1674 GCA_964542515.1 uncultured Oscillospiraceae bacterium
GTAGTAAAAGCGTATTAATTCACTTGAGAAGCCGGTAATGAGCGTATCTTTTACAGCATCGTCAGCAGAATCAATTACCATGCAGTTGGGGATCTCTTTAACAAATTCCTGAACATGACCTGGGCCTAACCACACGGCCACCTTGTTGGTTTCATCCACAAACTCGTATACAACTTCACTTAGGCGTTTTCCGCTGGAGATTTCTAAGCCCTTCATGCATAGCACAAAAGTTTTACCGGTTATATCATACTGAGTCAGTTCTTCCATTAGTCCGCGCAGTGACTGTGAACCAATGGAGATGACCAATATATCTGCTTCTGATGCTTTCTTTAAATCTGAAGTGAGCCTGATGCGCTCGCTTAGGGTAACAAGACCGTTTGTGCGTTTGTCAACAAACTGCTGCATACGTGCAGAGCCGTTACGGCCATATAGGGTTACGCGGTTGCCAATTCTATCCAAATACCAGCTGATGAAAGAACCCCATCTTCCACAGCCAATCACTGATATGTCCATACTTTACCTCGCTTAACAATTCAACTCTAGATTTGGTGGTAAATGATTTCTCCTGTCTCTCTATTTCGTCCGAACTGACTTATATGTTCCCAAACAAGCTCGGCCATTCTGTTTGTTGGCCAGTGGGGAGCCTTGGCACAGCAGATAAACCTCATATTGCTTCTACCTTCTGGAGTTACACAGTGTCCAATGTAATGGGAGCGTTGATCATAGTTGCGGACTTCAGTCTGCTCAAACAGCGCGCCTATTTTATTCTCAACAATATCGGCTGAAACTATACTACCGTATTTCAGTTTTTCAAGAGCTATTGCATCACAGCCACCTGCTTGTCTCCATATGTTGTATGCGGCTAGTTTTGCCAAAGGGAATGGCTCTACAAGCTTGCCGGGGTCCATAATGCTGTCGTTTGCATCTTTATGAAGTGGGAGAAAGTTGAGCACCTCATTTTCACCACTAAATAAACAGGTGGGCATTAAGTGTTTTTTGACATTGAGAACCATTTCATCAGTAAGTTCAAACGCCGGATATGTAACGCCTGTCATTTCACTTTCACCAGAACTTGAAGCATGGACCATTCCACCCATACCGGCAGCAGCAAATATATTAGGATACTGCAGTACAATTCGAGCGGTGCACATACTGCCAAAAGAGTATCCAACACAATAGACTCTGGACCTATCCACGGGCCAGGTTTTCTCAGCATGGTTGAGTAGTTCAAGGATATTGTCTGCTCTCTCATTTTCTGGAATAACTAGGATAAGCTCGTGTTCAGCTGCGAGCTCTGTGTACCCATAGGTTTCCGCAAGGGTTACTGGGTTGTTTGCGCCATGTAGGACAAAAAGTAAGGGGTATGTTTTAAAATTAGATTTGTCAAATGCAGCCTCAGGTACGTAGGATATCCAGTGGGAGGTTCTGTCGTCAGGTGCGCCGTGAAACTCACGTCTAAGGCCATTTTCTTTCCAATAAGCGTTAATAGCGTCGTTGTCTGCCCTGGAGTTCGTCAACTTTTTAGAGGGCATAGCATCCATAGCTTTCATTGTGGCGCTATTAAAGTATGCTTCCGAATCAAATTCCTTATTACCCATACGTCCAAAAAGGTTACTGGGTAGGGGCATGTCATCCTTGCGTTCGTTATGTTCTGTCATTTATATTACCTCACTT
>CAZIVK010000437.1:0-1656 GCA_964542515.1 uncultured Oscillospiraceae bacterium
TTTTACAGTCCTGCGTTTTTGGATTATGGGCAGGGCTTGGTTACCTGCGCCCGAAATGGTGCTACCGGAGTGTTTCTTTCACGCTAACCTCCTATTCCTATTCTTGATGTAATAATAGCCCCAGTCTTAAATAATTAGACTGGAGGCTATCAAAAATGTTCCAAAATATGTAAAATTATTTTATCAGGAGAGCTCTTAGTTCCTCTACGCTGCTTACAATGTGTGTGGCTCCATGTTGGTTGAACTCTTCCTGTGAACCGTACCCATAGAGGACACCGATAGAATCAATGCCAAACTTATTGGCTCCAATAATGTCAAACATTCTGTCCCCAATCATAACAGCTTGGGAATAGTCCTCAATGCCACTCTGTTTTAGAGCATACTCTAGTACGTCATCTTTGGAGGAGCGGGTGCCATCTTCAGTGCTTCCTGCAAAGTACTCAAAACAGTCCTCAATGCCCAACAACTTGGGGAGCTTTGGAAAGTACTTTTCCGACTTTGAGGATGCTAGCTGTACTATTTTACCTGCAGCTCTGAGGTCCCTTAGGAGCTCCGGGATACCCGTATAAACAACTCCATCAAGCATGCCGTGTACATTGTAGAACTCCCTATATTTTACAACGGCTATATCCGCTTCCTCACGGCTAAAACCATAGAAATTCATGAATGAATCCCAGAGGGGAGGGCCGTTAAAACGACGTAAGTCATCAAGGTTTTCTACATGTATGCCGAAGGATTCAAGAGCATATCTTGCACCTTTCATAATACCAGGTCCGCTGTCATAAACTGTTCCATCAAAATCAAATATAATAAATTTCTTGTTAGTCATGTCTACCCCCATAATTGAACATTAGATACCATTCTAACCCATTTGAACTTTTATTTCAATTAGTAAAAATTATGGAATGTATCAATGACCTATGCTATACTATGTATATATTAGAGTAGAAAGGAAGTGGAGGTATGGCACCTATTGAACCGTCGTTTGGCTTGGGCACTCACATAATTTTGGATATACTGGTTGTTGGAGCGCTGCTCTTCTTTTTAATCAGAGGCCTTAAGGTGGGTCTGGTAATGACATTATCTGGTGTGGCCGGACTTATAATTGGGCTAATAGGAGCAAGTTTTATAGCCGGTATACTGAGTGGTCCAATATCAAAGGTCATTGTGCCCGCTATAGAGAAAGCACTCACAGCTTCAAGCAGCGGGATATATGAAGGTGTGGCTGTGGACTCCGGTGGCAACCTGTTCACCGAGGCAAGGGACTCCATCTCCGGTGTTATTGATGCATCAAATTTACCTAAGTTTTCTCTCACTGGGGTTGTAGATGATGTCGGAGCACAAATTGCTCAAACAGGGGCAGGATTGCTGCGTGCTGCAAGTGAGCTTATTGCAGAGCGGGTAATGTATATTATTCTTTTTATTGTTGCATTTATAGTACTTCAAATTGTAGTCCATCTCGTTTTCAGAGCTATAGACCTTGTAGCTAAAGTGCCGGTATTAAGCACCATGAACTCCTGGGGCGGAGGGATACTCGGTGTCGTAAAAGGTGGACTTATACTTATATTGGTTATCTGGTTAGCATCTACTCTTATAGCATCAACTACCGAACCGGGTGGACTGCTGGCGGAGGAGACCTTTCAGAAGACGTATGTT
>CAZIVK010000438.1:0-1653 GCA_964542515.1 uncultured Oscillospiraceae bacterium
GATAACCGGTGTAAAAGACTCAACGCCCAGCGATCCGAGGTTTGATACCGTAAAGCTGCCACCTGAGAGCAGATCCGGATTAATGTTTCCGCCGCGGGCTTCTCCTGCCAGCTGCTTTGTGGCATTTGAAATTTCCAGAAGGGACCTGCTGTCAGCGCCAAATATGACTGGGACCATAAGACCTCTGTCAGTGTCAACGGCCACGGCCAGGTTTACAGCAGAGAAGTGTCTGATTGAGCTTCCCATAAACCATGCATTTAGATCCGGGAACTCAGGAAGGGTGCGAGAAACTGCGTACAGTACCATATCACCAAGCGTTACACCGGCCATGTCTGGGGAGGCCTTGCACAGTTTGCGGTACTCCATAATAGCTGTTGCATCAAAGGATGCGGTGTGGGTCAGTTGTGCTGATTCGGAAATGGAGCGGTACATGTTTTCTGCAATTAGTTTACGGATGGTTGTGAGGGGTTTGTCGGTATACTCAACTGCTGCTGGAACAGTGGCCAGTGCAGTTTCTACAGACCGTGCGGACACCTTTTCTGCAGCCACAACAGGGTTTTCAATAAGGGTGCGGACATCACGTTCAATAATGCGTCCTTCAGCTCCAGTGGGTGAAGCGTAGATGGGATCAATCCCTGCCTTAGTTGCCAATGCTCTGGCTCTGGGAGAGACCCCTATGTGCTCCCCTGAAGCCGGAGATGCTGCCTCTGCCTGTACAATGACGGGTTTCTGGAGCTCAGCTTTTGGCTGTTCCTGAACTTCCTTTTGGACCTCTTCTGCTCCGGGTACCTCAAAAGCTTCACCTGGTTGGCCAATGACGCAAACGGGTGCCTTTATAGGTAGCTCATCCCCCTCTGCTCCAATCAGTGCCAGAACTGTGCCTTCAAACTCAGACTCCACATCAAAAGCGGACTTGCCTGTTTCCAGGGAAAATAGGTTGTCACCAACCTTTACGCTGTCTCCTACAGCAACGTACCACTGGGCCAGAATAGCGCTCTCCTCTGAAATGCCAATTTGGGGGAGCAACACTGTGTTTGCCATTTTATCAACTCCTGAACTAATTTTATATAACCTTGACGCCGTTTTCCGTGAGATATTTTGCAACATCCTCCGGTAGCCGGTCATCAGATATGAGGACGTCTATGTCCTCAGGTCTAGCAAATGTATAGGGCATATTTTTCCCAACTTTAGATGAATCCATCAACATTATTACACTACGGGCCTTCTTTATAACTTCACGTTTCAGTTGGCCCTCCTGAAAGTCACCCACTGAAAAGCCGCCGGCATATGAGTAGCCCGAGGAGCATAGAAATGCTGTGTCTATGTTGATGTCCGCGATGGCTTGGTTTGCTGAGAACCCTGAGCATGAAAATGTTTTGTGGTTGAGGTTTCCTCCGGTTAGGATGACTGAGTAGTCCGGGTGCTTGGCAGCAAGTTCAATGCTAATGTTTGGAGCCGAGGTGAGGATTGTGAGGTTTGAGTCCGGTAAACTCTGGGCGAGTGTCATAGCGGTGGTTCCTGCGTCCAGAAATAGACAGCGCCTCTCCTCAACGTACAGCAATGCTTTCTTTGCTATCTGGGTTTTCAGCGAGATGTTTACAGATTCCCTTTTGTTGTAGAAGTCCTCAAGACCGCCTATGTTGCCCGGGAATA
>CAZIVK010000439.1:0-1647 GCA_964542515.1 uncultured Oscillospiraceae bacterium
CTTTGGTTGGAGCGGTGAGGCTGTAAAGCTCATAAATAAGGAGCTAGAGGCGTCTGGCTTTGAAGTAGTCAATGATGGAATACGCGCCATGTGGGTACCGGACAGTGGCTTAAAAGCCAAGCTAGTGGAATACGGCAAGGAACTAGCCGCTCTCTAATGAAAGTGAAAAGATGTATAATAGTAGTTGCCTATAACCCCGGAGGTGTCAGAAACTCGGTTGAAATCCAACCGGATGATTTTATCATATGTGCAGATGGAGGCTATGACATTGCCGTGGCGGACAACTTATATCCGGACCTTCTGATTGGAGACTTTGACTCTATTTCAGAGCACACACCTAGGGCTAAAAAAATAATCCGCGTACCCTCTGAAAAGGATGACACGGATTTGATGATATGCATACAACATGCTCTTGATAAGGGGTTTGATGAGTATATCATTATAGGAGGAATCGGTGGAAGACTGGACCACACTCTGGGAAACATACAGTCCATGTCCTATGCCTGTGACCACATCCGCAAAATAGTCATGTGTGACCCGGAAAATACGCTCACTATGTTATCCGGCGGTGATGTGACATTACAAAAGCAGCCAGGTAAAAAGCACTTTTCCCTTTTTTCCATTACCGAGGAATGCACGGATGTGACTATAACCGGAGCCAAGTACCCCCTAACCGGTGCGCGGCTGGCTTACAATGTAACACTGGGTGTGAGTAACGAGTTTGTTTCCAATGAGGTGACTGTTTCTTTGGGATCCGGAAAGCTACTTGTTGTTAGCTAAAAACAATTTTTGCAATATCCACGCCGGCTTTTGCGTCTTTTGCGTAAAAGTCGGCTCCTATTTTGTCTGCGTACTCCTGGGATATGACCGCGCCGCCCACCATCACTTTACAGTTGGCCCCGCTGAGGCGGAGAGCTTCAATTGTCTGCTGAAGGTTTTCTGCGGTGGTAGTCATTAGGGCGCTGAGCCCCACTAACATATAGTTTCCTTTAAGGGTGTGTTCTACAATTGTTTCAATAGGGACATCACGTCCAAGATCTGTTACAGTGTAGCCGTAGTTTTCAAGGAGAACCTTAGCAATGTTTTTGCCTATGTCGTGGATATCACCTTGAACAGTTGCAAGTAGTATATTTCCCTTTGACAACTTCTGTTGACCACTGATGGCTATTGATTCATTCAGCACATCAAAAGCTTTGCAGGCTGTTTGGGAGGACCTGAGCATCTGAGGTAGAAAATAATCTCCATTTTCATAAAGTCTTCCAACCTCATCCAGTGCAGGAATGAGAATTTCATCAATAATATAGAGTTCTGTGTTAGTTTCAAGAAGCTGAGTAGTTAGCTTGACAGCCTCCTCCTCAGATCCTCTGAGTACTGCACCAAACAAACTATCCGGTAAAACAGTAGTACTCACAGTGCTGCTAACAGTACTATGAGCTTCAGACACATTACCGTACCTTGAGATGTAGGTGGTGCTGGATTTGTCCACGCAAGAGATCACGTTGTGTGCATAGATTGTGTCCACCATACCGGGAGTGGTTGGGTTGATAATTACAAGGTCCACCCCACTAGACATGGAAAGGCTGAGAAAGGTTTTGTTAACAAGATCACGGTTAGGAAGTCCATAAGATATATTTGATATACCAAGAG
>CAZIVK010000440.1:0-1646 GCA_964542515.1 uncultured Oscillospiraceae bacterium
AAATGAGCGCGTGGGTATACAATCACTGGAAAGAGCTGTAATATTTTACAAAAAACTTGTTAAAACCCTCTCGGAATAGCTAATAACCCCCTTATTTACCATTAATTTATACTTTCTTTCACGTATATTACGAGATATAATAACCTCAAATCTTGTATTTGGGGGATCATTAATTATGGAAAGTCAGCTGATCGGAGATAAGAGGCTTGCACTTATAGTACAGAAGTCTGAGCTCGCTAAGTACGGTATAAACCCTGCTGAATCGAGGGGGGAGGACTATGTGGCACTCGTAGACAATACACTCCGGTTGTCGGGCATAGTCACAGGAGGCAACGTTGAAATTGAGCTTTTTGACGGTCCTGAAAATGTAATGATATTTGCTGAGTTTGATCAGGCCGAGATGAGCGCCGCGGTTGTATTCGGTGAAGTGGAAGACCTTATTGAGGGTATAGGGGTTCTTGGGGAGCTACCTACAACACCACAGATAAAGTCCTCACTTACATATTATAAAAGCAGATACTGGATTGAACTTGCTGGCCCTCACAAATGTGTAAACAGTCTTCTTACACAGCTCTGTGAATTTGGCCACATCAAAACTATGAGTCCACATATAAAGGAGGCCCTCCAAAATAGAGGTGTACTGCTTGGTTGTGGGGATGCTATTAGGACTCTCCACAGTGCCTTCTTTAATAGAGTGAAATAGAAACAGATGAAATGAAATGAAATAAATCTGCCTCATAGCTTAGAGCTGTTGAGAGGCAGATTTATTTTTGTATTTCATTGATTCGGCAACGGCGAGTTCGTCGCACCTGTTATTGTATTTGTTGTCCGCGTGACCCTTTACCCAGTGAAAAGTAACCTTGTGCACATCTATTAGGTTTAGGATCCTCTCCCATAACTCAGGGTTTAGGGCTGGTTTCTTGTCAGCCTTAATCCAACCTCTCCTGCGCCACCCTGCAGCCCATCCCTTTGTGACGCCATCAACAAGATACTTGGAGTCGGAGTAAAGATTGACCTCACATGGTTCCTTCAGTGCCTCCAAACCGGCAATAGCTCCCATCAGCTCCATGCGGTTGTTAGTTGTGTTGCTATCCCCGCCGCTAAGTTCCTTTTCTATTCCATTATATATAAGGACGACACCGTAGCCGCCCGGACCGGGATTTCCGGAACAAGCTCCATCTGTGTAAATACTTACCTGCTTCATAACTTCCTCCGCTCTACTATATTATGTACAATTATATAGAGTGTAGCGCAAAAAGTAAACAGTGGTATAAATCGACAGCTTGCAAGGAATGCTAATACAAATTATTAAAGGGGGGCACTACAATGCCAAAAGACAGTCAGCCTGACAATAAGAAGGCACGTAAGGAAAAGGCCAAGGGACAGACGCCGATAACAAGGGAGAATCAGAATCAAAACAGAAACTCTAAGAAGAAGGGAAACAGATATAACGACGTATAACAATATAGAGTTACAGGACAGCTGGGGGTATACAGAAATAATTAAAAGAAAATGAAAATAGGTGTTGACAAAGGGGGAGGGGTGTAGTATATTAATCAAGCGGTCAAGACGGGGGCGGAACAAAACAGGAAAACAGCCCGCAAAAAACACAGAAAAAAGTAAAAACAAGTGTTGACAAACTGAAA
>CAZIVK010000441.1:0-1640 GCA_964542515.1 uncultured Oscillospiraceae bacterium
GCCTGATTTTGGACATCCTTTTTCCGGACTTGCGAAAGAACGTAAAATCAGTGATCAGGAACTGATTCGATCCATTCGTTTTATGATTGCCGCAGAATACTAAGCAATTCAGCTTTATATGCAGTTGGCTGAATCAACCGACAACAAGCTGGCAATCGATGTTTTAAAGGATATTGCCAATGAAGAAAGAGTTCATGCCGGTGAGTTTTTAAGATTGCTTAAGGAACTTGACCCTGATGAAGAAAAATTCTACGCTGAAGGCGCTGAAGAAGTAGAAGAAGAGATTGAGAAACTTAAGAAATAAGTAAACAAGCAAAGGCACTCTACGTTGTAATTTCGTAGAGTGCCTTGCATTATCTTGCTTTTATAGATCAATTATGCTCTCCGCATCCATGTTCGCCACAGGTATCTCCATGGTGTTCACCATGATGGTCGCAGGTAGCATCTGAATCAAAATTCAATTTCCCCGCCAGTAATTGCTCAACAGCCTTATCTGCATCACCGGATACCCCGCCATAGAGTTCTATACCCGCTTCAGCCAGCGCCCTCTTTGCACCTCCGCCGATACCACCACAGATAAGTGTATTCACACTTATTTTTTTAAGGATGTCGGCAAGCGCGCCGTGACCGCTGCCGTTTGTGTTGACAGTTGTGGCTGTCGTAACCTTACCGTTTTCTATATCATAGACCTTGAACCTTTCGGTGTGTCCGAAGTGCTGGAACACCTGCCCGTTTTCATACGTTACCGCTATTCTCATGTTAAATTTCCTCACTTTCTAATAGTTTCATTATGTTGTCAAGCCAGTTTCCGTCAAACAGTTCGATCATTCCGGAGTCACATGCAGCTGCCAGCTTCGGGTCAATGGGAAGCTTAGCTATTGTACTTATACCGAATTTTTTAGCGATAGCGTCAATATGACTCTCACCAAACACGTAGTACTCTTTACCGCAGTCGGGGCAGGTTACAAAGCTCATATTCTCAACCAGAGCAAGGACTGGGATCTGCATCATCTGAGCCATATTAACCGCCTTCTCAACAATCATACCTACCAGTTCCTGAGGCGAAGCAACGATAATGAGACCGTCGACCGGGATAGATTGGAAAACCGTTAGTGGCACGTCGCCTGTACCGGGCGGCATGTCAATGAACATATAGTCCACATCTCCCCAGATCACATCTGTCCAGAACTGCTTTACTGTTCCCGCGATAATAGGCCCACGCCAAATAACTGGGTCTGTTTCATTATCTGTAAGAAGGTTCAAGGACATTACGGATATGCCGGTCTTAGTTTTCACTGGGTATAACCCAAGTTCACTGCCAGAAGCTTTCTCATGAAGCCCAAACGACTTGGGGATAGAAGGGCCTGTAATATCAGCATCAAGTATGGCGGTTTGATAATTGCTTCGCTTTGCAAGCACTGCTAACATAGAGGTGACAAGAGATTTCCCAACACCGCCCTTACCACTGACAACGCCAATAACCTTCTTGATATTAGATAATTCATGAGGTTTTTCCTTAAAATCCGTCCGTTCCTGAGTTCTCTCTGAGCAACTGCTCCCGCAAGAGGAGCATTCATGTGTGCATTCTTCACTCATTTTTCATCATCTCCCAATTGACATCTTCTTTTATGACAGTTGCT
>CAZIVK010000442.1:0-1638 GCA_964542515.1 uncultured Oscillospiraceae bacterium
TAACCCAGCATTTGATATGCTTCCTGCCACCGAATACGTTTTTAACCATTCGGAAAAGGGCTTTGGCGCTGAGTTGTTCCGTGGAATAGACCCCAAGCGCGCTGAACTATACAAACTATGTGAGCAAAAACAGGTTGGAATTACCGTCATGAAGACGCTTGGTGCAGGAAAGTTGATTTCCCCAGAACATACTCCGTTTGGAAAGCCTCTAACTGTGCAGCAGTGCATGCATTATGCCCTTACCCGCCCTGCGGTATCAAGTGTCATGCTGGGATGCAATACTAGAGACCAAGTACTGGATTCGGTACGTTACCTCGACATGAGTGATGAGGAGTTGGACTACGCCGAAGTGCTAGGCTCACTACGCAACGATTTCCGTGGTAACTGCGTGTATTGCAGTCACTGTCAGCCATGTCCAGTGGAGATAGATATCGCTACCGTCATCAAGTATCTTGACATCGCCCGCCTTGACAAGGAAAACGTCCCACCCTCAATACGTTCTCACTATCAGGGTTTGAACGCTACCGGTAAAGACTGCATTGAATGCGGAAACTGTGAAGAACGCTGCCCATTTGGCGTGCCTATAATTGAGAATATGGCTGAAGCAGAACAACTGTTAGGAGCTAAATAGAAAGGTGACTTTTATGGGAAAGAAGTTTAACCGCATAGAAAAAAGCTGGATTTTATACGATTGGGCAAACTCGGTCTACGCCACAATTGTTATGGCTGCTGTATTTCCTATCTACTTTTCAAGTGTTGCAAGAAGTGCCGGTGCTGCTGGGGATGTCTGGTGGGGGTATGCTACATCCATAGCTACTTTTATCATTGCCATTACTGCTCCGTTGCTTGGAGCAATAGGGGACTTTAAAGGAATGAAGAAAAAGCTGTTCATAGCATTCTTGCTAATAGGCTCACTCTTCACCCTTCTTATGGCATTTACAGACAATATTACGCTTATGCTTGTAGGGTATATATTGTCGTATATCGGGTTTGCCGGATCAAATCTATTTTACGATAGTTTTCTTACGGACGTAACTACCCTTGAGCGGATGGATCGAGTCTCGGCATACGGTTTTGGTCTTGGCTACATAGGAGGCAGCACAATCCCTTTCCTTGCTTCAATTGCCTTAATTACATTTGGTGAGAATTTTGGAGTTAACGCTACACTTGCAGTAAAAATATCCCTAGTCCTTACAACTGTGTGGTGGCTTGTGTTTTCAATACCTTTCCTTAAAAACGTCAAGCAGTTACATTATGTGGAGACTCCGTCTTCAAGTTTCATGAAGCAAACATTTAAAAATATCGGCAAAACATTCCGTGATATAGTATCCACAAAAAAACTGTTTGTTTTTACTCTAGCTTACTTTTTTTACATTGATGGAGTTGGCACCGTAATTCACATGGCAACATCCTACGGAAGCACCCTTGGCTTGAATAGTACCATGATGATACTGGCCCTACTCGTGACTCAGCTAGTTGCATTTCCATGTTCAATACTGTTTAGCAAGCTTTCAGGTAAAATCGGCACAATCAAGATGCTATGCGTTGGTATTCTGGTTTACATAGTGGTATGCGTAGTGGGATTCTTCATGGGCCAGAATATTGAAGCACATCAGATAGGCACTCAGAGTTATGATG
>CAZIVK010000443.1:0-1634 GCA_964542515.1 uncultured Oscillospiraceae bacterium
CACGCACCCCAACCAACTTTACCCTCCGATTCACCCTCACCCGAATTTACTACACCTCCGCCCATAGACCTCTTACTACCAATTGTAACCGACGGAAGTATCACACTGAAAATATGGTATCCGCTTCCCGTCGAGGTGCTTGAACACACAAGCAACTTAGCAGACGGATCTAACTATGCTTGGACTGAGGCAATAAAGCGCACAGGCATCAAAATTGAATTTACTCATCCCAATGAGTACAATGAAACCGAGCTTTTTCAGATTATGGTAGCAACAGCAGACTATCCGGACATATACAAAGGTATGGCTAATAGTTATCAGGGTGGTCCGGACAAAGCAGTTCGGGACGAGGTTTGGCTCCGACTAAATGAGTTGCTAGAAAACTACGCTCCAAACTACATGAGCCTTGTAAACAGAAGTGACACCAGCCGCAAAAACTCAATAACCGACGACGGAAATATGGTCTGCATATCTCAAATCTATGACCGTAGGCAACCTGCCTTTGCAGGCTACGCCATTCGTCAGGACTGGCTTGATGACCTCAACCTTCAACGCCCCGAAACATATGACGACTGGCACAATGTCCTAACCCAGTTCAAAGAAAATAAGACAGCTAACGGAGCAGGCCCTCTGGAACTTTCTTCTACCGGCATACCAATCTCAAACGCATTTTCCGGGGGATATGGGGTTCATTCGGATTTCTTCATCCAAAAAGACGGTAAAATAATATTCTCTCAAGCCGAACCCGGCTTCAGAGAATATTTGGAAATGATGTCAACGTGGTACAATGAGGGACTTATAGATAAGGACTTTATAACTAACGGTGGCACAGGACTTTACCCAAACATCAACAGGATGATAAGTAACCAAAGCGGAGCTGTTGCAATGATGTACACCTACGCAGGAGATTACATTTCTCGTGCCGGCTTTGCGGAACAGGGAGCAATCTTTACCTTGACCAAATGGCCTGTGAAAGAAGCCGGAACCCACCCGCCCGTCGCCATGAAAGGCAAAGAGGATGATACCCTACTCGGAGACTTGGGAGCAATGATCTTCACCTCCTGCAAATATCCGGTGCATGCCATCCGCTTTATCGACTATTTCTACTCCGAAGAAGGTGCATTACTCGCAAACTACGGAATCGAGGGCATAACTTTTACCTACGCCGATGGAAAACCTTTACTGACAGAACTCATTACAAACAACCCAGATGGACTTCCCACAACAATAGCTCAGACTAGACACCTTATACACAACGGCTTTGTTCTCTTCATACTCGACAGGGAAGAGGATGTGCAAAATCCTGAAGCCCTTGAATATAGAGACCTCTGGTCGCCTACAGGAGAGTGGAACATACAAGCAAACCTCACCTACACCCCCGAAGAAGGTGCAGAACGTTCTAACTTCTTTAGCGACATAAAAACTTACGTTAGCGAAATGACCATCAGATTCATCATGGGAGCAGAGCAGCTAAACGATACCAGCTGGAACAAGTTTATTGAACAAATGCACTCCCTAAACATTGACCGTGTCACAGAAATAACACAATCCGCCTATGACCGCTACCAAAAAAGATAGGATGATTCTCCCTCACTTGCTTAAAGAACCACCAACTGTAGTTGTCATCTACAATT
>CAZIVK010000444.1:0-1623 GCA_964542515.1 uncultured Oscillospiraceae bacterium
CGCACACGCAACGGACGCAAAGTTCTGGCAGCACGCAGACTAAAAGGGAGAGCCCGCCTGACCCACTAAGGAGGAGTCATGCTTTTCACCGAATCCTTGAAGAACAACTACGAGTTTAGGCGCCTCTACCGCAGAGGAAAGAGTGACTCCGGCCCCTATGTTGCAGTATACTTCCACAGAAACGGCAAGAATATTAATAGACTTGGAATCACAACCGGCGGAAAAATTGGTAACGCAGTTACAAGAAACCTCGTTAGAAGGCGTATTTCTGAGGCATATCGCATTTCAGAGGCACGCTTTAAAAAGGGTTATGATATTGTTGTTGTAGCACGTAAACAAGCGGCGCCTGCAGAGTACAAGCTTATAGAAGCGGATATGATGCGGGTAATGAAAAAGTTGGGACTATTAAATGATGCCTTATGAAAAGAATCCTTCTGTGGCTCATAGACTTTTATAGAAAAGGGATATCCCCACTGACACCGCCGTCCTGTCGGTTTACTCCAACGTGCTCAGAATACGCCCGCCAGGCTGTTGAAAAGTACGGAGCCCTTAAAGGCACCTATCTAGCCGTACGGAGGTTGCTCAAATGCCACCCCTTCCACAAAGGCGGATACGATCCGCTCGAATGAAATACACGGCCTTATCGGAAAGGTCGGCAAAGAAACAGAGTTCCGGCTCTGACGGAGGATAATTTCTGTGTGGAACACAATAATTGTTCAGCCCATTTCGTGGCTACTGCTCACGCTGTATGAACTGACCTCCAACTATGGTCTTGCCATCGTATTATTTACCTTAATAATGAAAGTTGTATTCCTTCCCTTCTCCATGAAGGGCAAAAAGGGAATGATGGCAATGCAGCGCTTTACCCCCAAGCTCAAGGAGCTTGAACTCAAGTATAAAAATGATAAAGAGAAGTACAACCTTGAAGTACAGAAACTTTATAAAAAGGAGAAGGCCAATCCACTATCTGGATGTATATGGCAGCTTCTCCCTTGGCCGGTATTTATTGCACTATATGATGTAATCCGCCGTCCTCTTACAAACCTAATGCGCCTTAGTGCAGAGCAGGTAACAGCGGTTATAGAGAACCCAACAATCTTGGAATTTCTTACAAATTCCGGAATTGATCTGGCTAAAGCCGCACAGCAAAGCCAAATAGCTATAGCTAACGCCATTCACCAGAACTTTGCTACGCTGCAAGAAACCGTCCCTGAGCTTGCCTCCACACTTGTGGACATAGACTTCAGCTTCTTGGGACTGAACCTGTCTCTTGCTCCGGTATTTGGCGTTATAAACGCATACTGGTTCCTACCTCTTATCTCCGGTGCCGTTATCTATCTGAGCACCCTGGTTTCACAAAAGATGGGTGGCCAGCAGACCACAGAGCAAAATCAGCAGATGAAAATGATGACCTACATGGGTCCTGTAATGTCCATCTGGATTGGCTACATGTGGCCAGCCGCTATGGCATTTTACTGGATTGCAAACTCCGGTCTCGGAATGATCCAGGACTACTTCCTCACAGTCCACTACCGCAATATATTTGAGTTGAAGGATGCGGAACGTGCTAAAGAGGATGCTGCTGAGCGTGAAGCCGTTGCCAAGAAGAAAGAGGAACAGGCC
>CAZIVK010000445.1:0-1612 GCA_964542515.1 uncultured Oscillospiraceae bacterium
TTTGTAGAGAGGCTATCTATAAGGCAGGCTGAGATTATGGAGGTTGTGGCGGACGAGCCCTTATTTAGTAATATAGCGGAAGCTTTTTGGTTGAATCCATATTCCAACAACAGCTACACCCAGCAAAATGGCACAAAGGTTGCTATTGATAACACAAGAAGTCTCATTCTGACAAAAAATGGTACAGCAGTTTATTACGACAGCTTAGAGGAACCTAGCAACGGTCCCTCTGTGTATTTACCCGGGTTCACACCAAACGCTGCCGAGGTTATTGAAAAGGTTAGGGAAATTATTGAACTCACTGCGGGAGCCAACAGCGGAGACGCACAGCTGTATTTGGATAATTATTCATATGACCAGAGGACATCTAAGTATACGGTGCGATTTTCTTACAGTCTAAGTGGAGCCCCGGTATTTTTGGAAAATCAGCCCTATGCCGCATACTTCGAGATACAGAGTGGATTTATATCGTACGCCAGAATTGAGCTCAGAACCTTCATACTAGCTGACAGGAAGGAACGCCCCATGATGATAACAGACGCTGATTTACTTGCCAGAGCTGACAGGGCAAGTGGATATGAACTTGGTATAGGATACACGGAGAAATCTCAAGGACTTTATACCGAGTGGTACCGGCGTTAAATGGGAGGTATAGTATTTGGATTGGCCAAAAGTTAAGACGACACTCATTTTTTTCCTACTACTTGTCAATCTGGTTTTAGGAACTATACTGTTTTACCGTGTGTATGAAAACAATAGAATTGAAAAGAAATTTCTAGCCGACACCGTTAGCACTCTGGGTAAACTTGGTGTTGAGGTGGATGTGGGTGTTCTGGAGGGTAAATCGGACAAGATATATACCCTTGAGATGGAAAGAGATTTTGACTTGGAAAGAGCCTCATATGAAGCTATCATAGGCAGTTCCTCAGTTGAGGACCAGGGAAGTGGAATATACAGTCTGACCGGAGAGTTTGGAAGTGCACGTATTTCTAGTACGGGCAGTTTTGAGGTAACTCTAAAGAAAAGCGGTCTAGTGTCGGAATCTTCCACGGTAGAGTCTGTGGGCAAGGAGGTCCTTGAAATCATGGGTGTACCGGAGCCTGCGGACATTTTTCAATTATCTCATGAAGATGACGGGTATACTCTTTTAGGAACACAGGTGATACGCACCCATAGGGTTTTTAACCGTCAATATTCGCTGTTTTTTGACACTGATGGGCTCTATAAAATGCAGGGAGGAAGGTTGCTTGGAACTCCTCTTATCAGTGATGTAACTCCGTCTAGATCTGTTACTACTGTTCTTTTCTCATTTGTTGAGAGTATGGAACAGTCCGGAACTCCGTGTAGGGAAATAACTGCGGCTAGCCTGGGATACGCTGCAGAACCATCGGCGCCGGGATACACCAGATTGTTTCCCGTGTGGGAGGTGGAATCCGACTTGGGCACGTATTACATGGATGCCCTGACGCTGGAGCTCTACCGCCAGTTACCATAATGTCATTAAATAATTATTATTGCATTTAAGGCCATATATGGTATAATCTTATCGGTGTAGACAGATTTTGTCGTATAAGAGAATTTTTATAATTTTTTTGAACTATATCCAGTTTAC
>CAZIVK010000446.1:0-1595 GCA_964542515.1 uncultured Oscillospiraceae bacterium
GCACAAAATTAGTATACAATAGGAAAAAAGCCTTGTCAAACTCATAATTCACTATTCATACATATATATTTAGTTTTATTGCACTTGGCATGAAATAATTATTGCTTAGATTTTTTGCAATTATCTTCGGAATGTGATTATATTTAGCCATATATTGCAATATTTACGCTGCGATAAGGGCTAATCTCATTTTCAAACAATATTTTAATGTTGACTATTTCATTCATTATGATATTATTTAGATAAGTTCAATAACTATCAATAAGTCATTTTTGAAGGAGGATTTCTATGTCAACTAAAATGCGTTCCCGTAACCTGTGTGCTTTGATGAATATTGAAGTCGAGGAATATCTTCAAAGAAACGATGTTATCTTTATCCCCGTTGGTACTGTGGAGCTCCACGGCCCAATGCCACTTGACTGCGAATATGTCGTAGCTGAAGCTTTGGCGTATAAGCTTGCCGAAAAATGCGATGGTCTAGTTCTTCCTCACCTCACTTACTTCCATCCGGGTGCAACAGACATCGGTCGTGGTACTGTCTATATGAGTATGACTGACGGCTCGGCATACCTTAGAGCTATAGCGCAGTCGCTTTTGAACCAAGGGTTCCGCCGTCAGGTTTTCCTGTCCGCACATGGTCCAGCCTACATGACCATTCTACCGATGCTCACCCAATTTCTTGATGAAACAAAAGTACCTCTTTTTTATGGCGATATGATTACTCTAATGCGTGAAGTGGGTCTCAACCCATTTGAGTGTGGCTTTGATGATATGATCATCGGCGCATATAAATTTGCTAACCGCCTAGATGATGTTCCATTAAATGTGACGGATCCTCGAGTGATCATCACCCCGGAAAGCGACCTATCACACTTCTTGCCTGAGAGCATGCCCCACCTGTACCCAAAGGGCGGCGGTTACTACACCGCTTGGAAATACGGCAATGTACTTGAACACGGCGGCCAGTGCCCCTCCCCAAAGGATGAGCAGGAACGGGAAGTAATGGCGGACCGGGGCCTCAATGCTCTTGATGACATGATAGAAAAACTGGACTTCTCCACAAAGTTAGATGCCCTTCGCGATCTAGACAAATTCCATCAAGATACCATCATGCCACTCTACGGAGACTGGCTTGTCCGCAACAAACTACCCAATCCGGCAAAATTTAAGTAAACACAAATCAAATATAGATGGAGGAAAAAACAATGTCAATTGGAATTGTACAGACCAAATACGGCAAAGTCAGCGGAGTTGAAGGTAAGGACGCTAAGTATGCAGGTATAACTCTATTTAAGGATATACCCTACGCTGCACCGCCTGTTGGGGATCTCCGTTGGAAACCGCCACAGGATCCTGCAAGCTGGGACGGTGTACGTGTATGTGACAAATATCCAGCACGCCCAATGCAGGTGGAGCACACAGACATCGTCAGCTTTGAACCATGGGCTACAGATTTCTATTACATGGGTTATCCAGAGATGAGCGAGGACTGCCTATACCTCAATATTGCTACAGGAGCTTCATCGGCTGATGAAAAGCGCCCTGTTTTCATGTGGTTTCATGGCGGCGGGCTCAGTAGCGGCTATTACCACGAA
>CAZIVK010000447.1:0-1593 GCA_964542515.1 uncultured Oscillospiraceae bacterium
CCAGCCCCCATAGCGGACTTTCACCGCCTAGCTACGCGCCATGCGTGGCGCACTAAATTTTAGCCGCAAGCGTCATGTTTTAGACGCTTGCGGCTCTATTCCGGTTTTTTGACATCACGGTGTGTCATCCCCCTTTGATGTGGATAACTCCAGGTACTTCTTCTGGGTTGCAAGCCCACCTCTTATATGTCTCTCAGCTTTGTTTACCTCCATTACCTCCTTAACCTGTAGGTAGAGCGAGCGGTTCAAATACTTTAGCCTCTCAGATAGATCCTTATGTACAGTAGATTTGCTAATTCCAAATTTCCGAGCTGCGGATCTAACCGTCGCCTTATTTTCAATTATGTAAACCGCCAGGTCGGCTGCTCTTTGCTCAATATTACCCTTCACACTAAAGCCCTCCCGTCACCGGCTAATAAAATAATCCTTGCAATATCTATATGCTTGATATTTCAAAGATATATCCTTTTTTGGGATGGATTAGTGTGTATGTATATATCCTATATGTTGTTAGCCTCTATGTCGTGAACAAAATCAATTGCCTTTTCAAACCAACCTTCAGCGGAGGTTCCTATGGCAAGTGCGCATCCGTGTCCACCTTGCAAATAGTACTTTACTTCATGTCTCACTCCATTTGCCAATAAGCTGTCCTCAAGAGCACCACTGTTTGCAGCGGGGTCAACGGTTTTGTCATCTTTGCAGCACCAAACAAAGGTTGGTGGGTATTTGTCTGTCACTAGGTTTTGAACCGATTTTTCAGCTCTATCTTTAACTGATGCTTTCTCTCCCAAAAGTAGTGATCTTGTCTCTTTGTGGGTTCCGTCATCCATTGTGATAACCGGGTAGGACAAAACAAGGCAGTCTGGACTAGTGTTATCTCCAAAGTCCATCCACCTTGCGCCAAAGTAGGCAGCGAGGTGTCCTCCAGCCGAACTTCCCCAGAGCGATACGAATTGTTCCTTATCTTTACGAATATATTGAATTGCGCGGGCCACATCCTCCATTGGCGCAGGAAAACGTGCAGATGTACCATGCCTATAGTTGATTACATAAGCATTGTATCCAGCTTTGTTCAGCGCCAGAGCAACTGGAAAGCCTTCGATTACCGAGGCTACAATGTTATAACCTCCACCTGGGCACACCAAAACTGCCGGAGATGCGCTATTAACTATGAAGGGAAACAGAACAGCGTCACAGCGTTGCGGAACTTTTTTCACCTCATCTTGACTCCAAAGGGCTACATGCAAGCTGCCCTCCGCAATCTTCTTATTAACAAGCATGTTCGCCATATCCAAGATTTCATTCCAGTTGAGAGTGGGTGCAAGTTTTGCCAAAGTCTTTAATTTAGATCCGTATAATACTTTTGGAACCTTTTTTAGAATAGATGAGTCTATTAAGTACTTCATCTCATCCACTAGATAGGGATTTTTCAGAAGTTCATTAAGGGTCATCTCCATTTGTAAATGTTTCATTCGTACCTCCCGAATAGTTATTAAGAGAATTATAACACAGTGTAAGTTCTGTATACAACTTTTTGACATCGTATTATTATTCGCATTATTCGCCCTTTTATGCATTAAGGAAAAGTTTTTT
>CAZIVK010000448.1:0-1580 GCA_964542515.1 uncultured Oscillospiraceae bacterium
AACATATGACCGCAAAGTTCTCAAGTTACCCGTAGAGGATGTTAGCGCTCTATTTTAGAGCGAGTTATTTTTTTAATATAAAAACTAAGGTCGTGCTAAAGCCAAAGCTATAGCACGATCTTAGTTCTTTAAACATTACTAAACTCTATTTGCTCTGCTTACCCAGCCACTGCCACAATGTGACCGGTGCACCGCTTACCATTACGCGTGTACCATCAAGGTCATTTGTGCAGAAGTCGTTATAGGTGTGGATCCAGGAGAAGTGGCCCATGTATTCGTAGGGGAGGCCTTGCTCATTTTTGAAGAGACCGGTTTGGTCAACAATTTTATCAAAGTAGGAGGCGTGAATTTGCTTTCCACCGGCTTCCCTCAGACGCCTGTAGGTTGGAAGGATAGTGGCTTCTGGGCGTACTACGGGGTCGTTTGCGGCGTGTGTAAACCAAATTGGAATGTTCTTTATATTCTCTATATCCTGGTCCGTAATTGTGTTGTCAAATAGTGCTTCACATACAGGGTAAGCTGCGGCAAAGTATGTGGGGTAGTCAACTATCATGCGCATTGTCATGAAGCCGCCGTTGGAGCATCCGCCAATGATTATGCGGTTACGGTCTATTTGGTCCTCATGAAGTTTTACAAACTCCTCTATGCAGGCCATGAGTGCTTCTGTATATTTGCTCTTGCCGGTAGTTGTGTAAGTGCCCTCTCCGTTGTCCATCCACATGGTGGGGCATTGAGGAGCCAGAATCCATGCAGCGCCTCCAAGCTTGTCCTGAATATCTTTTGCAGATAAGTTTACAACCTTGTTCCCGGTATATGCAACTGTTGGGTCTTCCCCACCCTCTCCGGCGCCGTGAAGCCAGATAATAAGCGGAATTTTATCCGGAATATCTTTTTTAGCAGGTCCAAATGGGAACCCACTGGGTGTAGGATTGCGCAGTTCCTCAAAGTCAGGTGTGAAATAGCCATAGCCCAGAGGCCGAGGTCCGTATGTAGATTTGTCATTTTTCCAGCCCTTTAGCTGTTCACAGATGTCCGACGTAAATTCATCAAATACCAAACCGGATATGGCAGGTTCACCGGGGATATCCTTGATTTGGGTTACACGGTAATCACTCTTTACGAATTCGTTCATCATGCCAAAGGAGGCCTGGGCATACCCAAGGGGGTATATTGGTCCATAGAGCATTTCTATGGCAATGGTTTTTGAGGAGCTTGTTGGATTACCCTTGGCGTCACAGGGGTAGACCGCTGATACTTCACGGTATCCTTTAGAAGGATAGATTTTGGGTCCCATCCAGGTTTTTGAGGCCATAAAGATCTCACCCGTTTTCATACTCTTGCGCTCTACATAAACGTTGAAAGTGTCCTTGCAGACAGTGCCTGCTTTGATCTCCTCCGGAGCCTCCAAGATTAATTTTGTGATATACGGCCCATTGTCCGTTACCACGGTGACAGTGCTGTACTTGTACATTGTAATCCCCCTAATTTTTTTAGATTCATATATATTATAGCTTATCCTGCATTCAAGTCAACACCAACAGTAATTGTATATTATTTAAAGACTCGTCACATTGACTGTG
>CAZIVK010000449.1:0-1574 GCA_964542515.1 uncultured Oscillospiraceae bacterium
CTTAGTGTAAAATAATCATTGGGAAAAAGGAAAGGGAAAAGCTAAAAAAGCTCTTCCCTTTGCATACAAACCTTGTTAAGATTAGTTTGTAACAAAAATCAGACAGGTGGTGTATGCAACTATGATTCTAACCGAGAACGGGAAAGAATTCAAGGTAGATTTACAAAAAATTGAAAGAAATATTTACGATATGTGTATGGCGATAGGCCGTGCACAAATGGCTGAGATACTGACAGAGCTAGATGAGCAGATATTTAGCCAAAGAGATGTCAAGGAATACAAGAGTGAGGGGCAACGTAAGACAAGCCTCAAGACAATCATGGGAGAGGTGGAATATAGCCGGAGAGTGTACTGGACACGTGATGAAAGCGGAGGAAAAGAGTACACATACCTTCTTGATAATGCTTTAGGAATTGATGCACCGGGAAAAATGAGTGAGCTTGTGTCAAGCCTTATAGCAACTGCAGCGTGCGAAAGTGATTATCGTGAAGTGGCAGAGAAGATAAGTGAGACAAGCGGTCTAAAGATATCCCATACAACAGCTTGGTCTGTTACACAGGCAGTTGGAAGTCGGGTTCTGGGATATGAAGAGCAACTTGCAGAAAAGGCTGTGCAGAATAAAGGCACAGGCCAACTTGAAAGCAAGGTGTTATTCGAAGAACAAGATGGTGTGTGGCTATCGCTGCAGGGGAAAGCCCGTAAAGAGCACGGCAAATCCAAAGAAATGAAGGTTGCAATTGCTTACACCGGTATCAGCGAGACGGCCGGTGGCCGCCGAAACCTATCTGATAAGGTTGCCTGTGCAAGTTTTGAAAGCGCTTCGGAGTTTGTTGAACGCAAGGAAGGGCATATAGCCTCTGTTTACAACGTAGATGAAATTGAAATGCGCATACTCAATGGAGATGGAGCTAAGTGGATAAAGGGACAAAAGGGGGCGGACACAGTGTACCAGTTAGATATCTTTCACCGGAACAAAGCGATTCGAGAGTACGTAAATGACCCTGATCTTTGTAGCCTTATGATGGATCTCCTTCTTAACAAGAAGATTGATGATCTATTGGATGTAATTGAAGCCTCAATAAACAGCACAGTTGATGAAACAGAGCAAAAAAGAAGAAAAGCTCTACTAAGCTATTTTAGCAACAACAAGGATGCTCTTATTCCGTACCACGAGAGAGGACTTGAGATACCTGACGTAAATCCTGGCCTACAGCGTGCACCTTTAGGTGCTATGGAGAGCAATATATTTACTATGGTTGGTAACAGAATGAAGGGCAGACGCGCCTCCTGGAGCATTGATGGAGCCAATCATCTGGCTGCCTTGATCTGTCTGAAGCAAACAGGTCGTCTAAAACGTACACTCTCTGTGATAGGCGAAGTAATCCCAACCACATCTCTTCATGCAATAACCGGATTTAGCTCCGCTAAGACGCAGCAGGCCGTTGGCAAAGGATACAATGGCTTCAAGCGCGCAGAAATCCCTAACATGAAGTGGAGCAAATCTCTTCTAGGAATGAGAGCTTTAAGCAACATACGTTTCGGCTCCTAAGAACTATGCTCATACAAGTACTAGC
>CAZIVK010000450.1:0-1566 GCA_964542515.1 uncultured Oscillospiraceae bacterium
TCTCCATGGAGACATCCTTCCCAGAAGTGTATTAGAAAAAGGTTTTCTCTACAATAACGAAAGAGTTACGCTCATAGGCCCGCAAGGTATATGGAAGCCAAGGATTTTTGATAAGGTTCCAATTTCAATTACTACTGTATGTAATGGGCCGTACGATGATTCCCTATCAGACGATGGAAGCTTTACATACCGTTACCGGGGGACGGACCCATTTCACAGAGACAATGTTGGCTTGCGAGAAGCTATGAAAAAGCAAGTTCCACTAATATATTTCTTTGGAGTTGTGCCATCAAAATATCTAGCTGTTTGGCCAGTTTACATTGTGAGTGATAACCCTAATACGTTGTCGTTTACTGTTGTTGCAGATGACATGGCATCCATTCAGAAGCATCTTGTTTCGGGCACAGCTAATATTGCATCTGATGATGCCCATAGTGCAATTCGTAGATACATTACTACCGAAGTAAAGAACAGGCTTCACCAGAAGTCTTTTAGGGAAAGAGTACTTCTGGCCTATGAGCAGCAATGTGCCTTTTGTCGGTTAAAACATACCTTGCTTTTAGATGCAGCGCATATTATTCCAGATAGTGAAGAGTTGGGTGACCCCATTGTAACCAATGGGTTATCTCTGTGTAAAATTCATCATGCGGCATTTGATTCCAACATTATTGGAGTAACTCCTGATTATAAGATTGAGGTCAGGGAAGATATTCTGCGGGAAACTGATGGACCTATGCTTAAACACGGGATTCAGGAGTTTCAGAACACTAAAATTATACTACCGCATGACAAGAACTCATGGCCAGATAGAGAAAGGCTTTCTATAAAGTACTCCAGATTTAAGAAAATTGGATAGTTCGCGAATGGGATAATTGCCAGCGCAAACAAGCACTGACCTGGTGTTATTGTAATGAAATTTAAAGGCTAAACTCAGGATTGGACGTGAAGAACAAATAGCAAGACAGTATGTTGTCACTGAGCGCGCACACTATATGTGACCAAATATGCATTTTGGGATTTTATGTTCAATAGATGAGAGCTATGATATTGGTAAGGTTAATGAAGCTGTCCGGGTTCTGGTAGGTGCGCATCCTTTTTTGAGGTGTCTGATTGCAGATGATGAGTTGGGGCGTCCGTATTATAGTTTGCGGGAAGATATTGAAATTAAGGTTGTTGAGAAAGAATCGATTGATACTCTGGAGGAGGATTACCGGGGACTTGCAGAAATTGGGTGGTCTCTTTATTCGGATGGTATGTTAAAAATATTGGTTTATCCTAAAGAGGGGAGTTTTTCTATTCTGTTTGCTGCGCATCACTTGCTTTGTGATGGGCGGGGATTGCTTGGTTTAGTTACCGAGTTTGCGGACTATTATGTCAAAGGGATAAGGCCTGCTTTTGTATCGGAACAGCTGATTACATCATTAGCAGATCTACCTAAGGGTAGTGGTTTACCATGGATAAGTAAAATGGTAATTGACAGTGCTAACCGTAACTGGGGAAAAGAGAACCATAGAGTTGATTACCAGGAGTACTTGGCTTTTGAAAAGCGGTATGTGGCTGAGAATA
>CAZIVK010000451.1:0-1564 GCA_964542515.1 uncultured Oscillospiraceae bacterium
AATAAACACATGACTGTTCTCCAAAAAGGAGAACAGTCATGTGTTTTAGTTTAGTCTATCTGCTATAGTAGCGGTCTAGTGCAGCTTGTTGAATTTCCAAAACACGTTCCAGATTCATGCCGTTTCTAATCTGCTCTATGAATGGATCAATATCGCTTATTGGTTTGTCCCCGGTGATGAAGCGAGAGACGTTTTCCTGAATAAATGTCTGTATGTCTGTAAACAGAACGGAGTATTCACGGCTCTCATCAGCTGTGGGAGTTACACTAGGCAGACTCTGTGTATCAACAAAGTCAAGGTCCCATGTTGTCAGGGCAGCTATACCCTCTTCTCCGAGTGTTGGGAAAAGCTCGCGTTCCCAATCGTACCATCCACCAACGCCATTGTAGACGTATTTGCCCCATATTTCAATTGGAGCGCCTGAGGTGTCACCAAGAATGAGGTCGGTAAATGTTGGTTTGCCTTCAACATATGTATAGCTCAGATTCTCAATGCCGTAGTCAACAAACAGCGATCCCTCGTCTGTATAAAAATAGTCCATAAATTTAGCAAATAACTCAGGGTCATGGCACGCTGTTGTAACGGTGCTAAGCATTGAGTCAAGGCGTGATGTTGTAGAGTAGTTGATAGTAAAGGGGCGGATATCACCTTCATTAACAACGGGAGGTGTTAATGCTGTGAGCTTAAACCCTTCAATTTCTGCGTTTACTTCTGTTGTATGATAGAAAGTATAAACGGTATTCCAAGCTACAATTTTACCTGATGCGGTCTGGTCATTTTCCAAAATGAATCCTCTAGTATAAAAATCAACATCTATAAGACCCTTGGAGTACCAGTCCGCCATTTTCCTAATATAGTCACCAAAACCATCCAGAGCAGGCCCGAACTGTACTTTACCGTCAACAACTATAAATCCGTTCCTTACTCCAAAGCCCGCCATAAATGTCTCGTCAAGGCCAACATTATTTATAGCGAGAGGCTGAGTGACAACTGATTCATTCTTGAAAGTGAAAAGCATTTCTTCAAATTGGTCATAGGTTCTAGGTTTTTCAAGATCATATTTATTGAGCAGATCCAGACGGGTTGTTGGTCCAAGCCAAGTGGGCTGGATTGTTTGCTTTATTCTAAAAAAGCCCGGCCAGTTACCTGAGTCTGTCTTTGTGTCTCTGTCTGTCTGTTCATCCACGGTTCGACGCAATATATAGTTGGGGCTTACCCTTTCAGCTATATCCTTGATGTCTATTATGATGTCATCCTCAATAAACTTATCAAGGCCGCCTATATAGGAAGCTGTTCCACCATAAAATGAATCAGGATACTCCTGGGATACAATTATTAGGTTAAACTGTTCCGCTTCCTGTCCGCTTGCAACGTGTCTCCAGTCAATGTGGATATTAGTTCTTTTTTCTACCTCCTGGACACCAAGGCTTTCGTCATTACTCTGCATACCTGTCTGGACACTAGGTGCAGTTGTCCAAATAGAGAATGTGACTTTATCATCCACAATAGGAAGCTTAAAGCCTCCCTCTTCCGGGGTTTCAGTAGGATCATCTACGGCCTCAGG
>CAZIVK010000452.1:0-1561 GCA_964542515.1 uncultured Oscillospiraceae bacterium
AGGTAAATCCACTTTTATTAAGGTAATAACCGGTGTCCACCAGGCGGACGAGGGAGATATCTTTTTGGATGGCAAGAAGACGTCATTTAGGTTACCCCTTGATGCACAAAAGGCCGGCATCGCCGCCATCTACCAACACGTCACCAGTTACCCGCATCTTACAGTTGCGGAGAATATATTTATCGGACATGAAATTGTAAAGCGCGGATTTATCCAGTGGGGGCAAATGAACAAGACAGCAGACGGACTCCTAAAACAGCTGAATGCCGAGTTCTCATCAACTGAACTTATGAGCTCCCTGTCGGTAGCACAGCAGCAGATGGTTGAAATTGCCAAGGCACTCTCTATGAATGCCCGTATTATTATTATGGATGAACCCACCGCCGCTCTGACCAAAAGTGAGTCGGAGGAGCTCTACCACATCACAGAAAAACTGCGTGATGACGGCAAATCCATAATATTCATTTCCCACCGCCTAGAGGACATGTATAGGTTGGCCTCCAGAGTTACCGTCCTGCGGGACTCCCGCCACATCGGTACATATAACGTCAGTGAAATCACATCCCAGGACCTTATAAAGGCCATGGTAGGCCGCGAAATCAAGGAGCTCTTCCCCAAACCTAAAGTAGAGCTCGGCAGTGAGGTCTTCCGCGCAGAAGGACTCAGTCGCATGGGCTTTTTCAAGGATGTGTCATTTCATGTTAACAGCGGTGAAATCGTTGGTTTTACGGGCCTTGTTGGTGCCGGCCGCACAGAGGTCATGCAGACAATATACGGAACTGAGCCCTATAACAGCGGAAAGCTTTTTGTAGAAGGTAGAGCTGTTACCATAAAAAGCCCGCATGACGCACTGGAGCTGGGTATAGGCCTTCTGACGGAGGACCGCCAGGCACATGGTCTCATTTTGGATTGGGGCATAGGCAGAAATATCACGCTCCCTGAGCTGAAAAAATACTCCAAGTACTCGGTTCTCAACGAGGACCTGGAAAACAAATCCGCCAAGGAGCAGAGTGAAGTGGTGGATATAAAAGCCCAGTCCATATTTGACACCGCCAGTTCTCTCTCCGGAGGAAACCAACAGAAGGTTGTTGTTGCCAAAGCCCTGGGCACCAAATTGAAGCTCCTTATTATGGACGAACCCACAAAGGGTGTTGACGTAGGCGCAAAGGCCGCCATCTATGAAATTATGGGAGAGCTCGCCAAACAGGGCCTTGCCATTATTATGGTCTCTTCGGAAATGCCTGAAATACTTGGAATGTGTGACCGCATCTATGTTATGTGTGAGGGGCGTATCACCGGCCAGTTGACGCGCCAGGAGGCACGCCAGGAGAACATCCTCGCCCTTGCCATGACCAAACACAGTGCACAAGCGGCCATAACTTAAGGAGGGTATGATGAAAAGCCGCAACACCCACATCCAGCAGGCCGGTGTCCAGCAAGTAGCACAGTCCCTCTGTGACGCTGTCCTAGACCTGACCGGCGGCTCCGGTGACTGGGCAATCCTGTCCGCTACAAACCAAAATGCATGGATAGACGCCATGAAGGAAATTCTTAAAGGTGA
>CAZIVK010000453.1:0-1559 GCA_964542515.1 uncultured Oscillospiraceae bacterium
TATATCGATACTAACATATCGGTATAACTTTTTGGTATTTGCGCTTTAAAGCAAACAATGTTAAAATAATAACAAACAGAGAGAAAAGAAATAACTGTTTACACCACAAAAATCAACCTGATAGGAGAATAGTTATGAACAAGAAATATGATATAGTAAATAACGTCGAAAAGCTCGAGGCTGCCTTTGCTTCTGTAAGAAAAGCCCAGGCCGAGTTTGCATCTTACTCACAGGAGCAGGTAGACAAGATATTCCTGTCAGCAGCTAAAGCGGCAAATGCTGCAAGAATTCCTCTGGCAAAGTTAGCTGTAGAGGAGACTGGCATGGGTGTTGTGGAGGACAAGGTCATAAAAAACCATTACGCCTCAGAATATATATACAATGCATATAGAGACACCAAAACATGTGGAGTAATTGAAGAGGATAAAACAGCCGGTATAACAAAGATTGCTGAGCCTATAGGTGTCATAGCTGCAGTTATACCCACAACAAACCCCACATCCACCGCCATATTCAAGACCCTGATTGCGCTAAAAACCCGTAACGGTATTATTATAAGTCCGCATCCGCGCGCTAAGAAGTCCACAATAGAGGCAGCCAGAATTGTCCTTGAAGCTGCAGTTGCCGCGGGGGCTCCTGAGAATATCATTGCATGGATTGATGTACCAAGTCTTGAGATGTCCAACTATATTATGAAGGAAGCTGACACCATCCTGGCAACAGGCGGACCCGGAATGGTCAAAGCTGCCTACTCCAGTGGTAAGCCCGCTATAGGCGTAGGTGCCGGAAACGTACCCGCAATCATAGATGATTCTGCAGATGTCCTCCTTGCGGTAAACTCTATCATTCACTCCAAGACCTTTGATAACGGCATGATCTGCGCATCAGAACAATCCGTTGTAGTGCTGGACAAAGTATACAGCGCAGTTAAAAAAGAGTTTGCAGCCAGAGGGTGCTACTTCCTGAACAAAGCAGAGACAGAAAAGGTCAGAAAGACCATCCTTATCAACGGTGCCCTAAACGCAAAAATAGTAGGACAAAAAGCCCACACTATTGCATCACTTGCAGGAGTTGAAGTTCCCGAAGCCACTAAGATCCTTATAGGTGAGGTTGAGAGCGTAGACATCAGTGAAGAGTTTGCCCACGAAAAACTCTCCCCCGTACTCGCAATGTACAAAGCTAAGGACTTTGATGAAGCAATTCAAAAAGCTGAGCGCCTTATAGAGGACGGCGGCTACGGACACACAGCAGCTGTATACCTCAACGCAGTAACTGAGCGCGCAAAGCTGGATGAGTTTGCAGCAAAAATGAAGACCTGCCGCATAATTGTAAATACTCCATCCTCCCACGGCGGAATAGGAGACCTATACAACTTCAAGCTTGCTCCTTCACTTACTCTAGGTTGTGGCTCATGGGGCGGAAACTCCGTGAGTGAAAACGTAGGAGTGAAGCATCTTCTAAACATCAAGACCGTGGCCGAGAGGAGAGAAAATATGCTTTGGTTCAGAACACCATCTAAGGTTTACCTCAAAAAAGGTTGTCTCACACTTGCACTAGAC
>CAZIVK010000454.1:0-1553 GCA_964542515.1 uncultured Oscillospiraceae bacterium
ACCTCTCAGATAAGGTTATGTTAGTGACCTTAAGGAGGTTTACATAACAAATGAATAAGATAACAAGATTTGCAGTAGTATTATTGGTAGTGCTATTTACATTTCCGCCAGTGTATGTTGGCGGTGAGAGTAAGAGGATGAATTCTACATATATTTATTTTGGTAATCCGTCTTCTTATCTCACTGCAGTAAATAATGTTTCCGATCCACTTGACGTTATATACCCAAGCTACTTTGACCTGAATACAGACGGTAGCCTTAAACTTACCACAGCTTTGTCACAAAGTGCTTGCCGAGCAGATAGCTTCTGCGGTCAGTACATATAAACTGGACGGAGTAAACGTTGATATTGAGAACCTGACCTACGATGACAGAGCAAATTACGTAGATTTTGTGCATCTCCTAAGGGAGGCCTTACCCGATAAAGAAGTATCTGTAGCAGTTGCTGCAAATCCAAACGGTACTACACGGGATTGGCAGGGTTCATATGATTACGCAGGTCTTGCCAAATACAGTACTGGTACATACACTATATGGTACGCAAATGAGACTACAACCAAAAATACACTTACACTTGTGGGCAAGTACGACATCCTCGGTGCATCGAGTTGGAGCTTGGGTCAAGAGTCCGCCAACACATGGAGCTACTATGACCTGTGGTTGAACGGTGTCTATTTCAATGACATACAGTACCACTGGGCAAAGAACACCATATTCAATGCATACAAACAAGGGTGGATTAAGGGAGTCTCTACCAATTCCTTTGCGCCCAACAGTGCATTAACCAGAGCTCAAGCGGCTACCATGCTTGTACGTGCTTTAGGCCTACCAGTTGATCCCACCACTCCGGGGAGCTTTGAGGACACACTAGGTCACTGGGCTGAAGCGGAAATTGAAACAGCCAAGGAGCACCACATTATCCAAGGCGTTGGTGAGGGGCTTTTTGAACCCGAGAGCGCTTAACAAGAGCCCAAATGACAGTTCTACTTGAGAGGCTTAATCTCCTATCTTTCGTTTAAAAACCGATATGATCCACCTTGTACTTCCGTAACTTTGATTTGCGGATACGCTACTGACAAGTTCCCAACCTTCCTTACCAAGTTCATTCAGATCTTGTTGAAAAGAACTGCGGTCCACTTTACCGCCCAAAAACCCTTTAGCGTCTGTATACAGTGTTTTGTATTCGTATTTTACCATCATAATTTCCTCACTTTCCTAGTTTGTTCCAGTATTTAAATGTCATCGGCCAGACTGTTCCTCCAAAGAGCGCCATAAGAGCGTAGCGGACTGTTGATGCTATATGATGGTTTACAAATAGCTGTTGTAGCGGTTCCTTCAGGAATAGGCGTATTGCTAGAATCCCTGCAACACCAAGGACGCATTTGATCACTTGGATGTGGGGTTTTGCCTTTGTCTCGTACTTCAGCTGGTAGCGGTCTACCCACCATATTATTGGCATTGAAAGTGTAACACCTAACAAGGTGTAAGCGTTCTTGATTCCAGCTTCAGCAAATTCTGAAACAGCATTCAAGGAGAGCGGTGCTAGCTCGGCA
>CAZIVK010000455.1:0-1549 GCA_964542515.1 uncultured Oscillospiraceae bacterium
TGATTTTACTGCTTCATACATTTCAGAGCAATACAAATGATACCATTTACCATTGATGTGTTTTTCAAGGGAAGCTCCACAACCTGTTCCATATCCTACACCATCTGCAGACTCGTAGCTATAGAAAATTGATTCAACATCGGGAGAATAGGTGGGGCTTCCAATGGTTAAACGGACTTTGTCATTATGGATTTCTGATTCTGCTACACCCAACGGCAAATCCTCCTCATCCAGCATTTCTAGGGTTCCTACCGAAAATCCTCCCACCATTTTGTTGTTATGACTACCATTTAAAACTACGCGGTATAGTCCTGCATCGAGTGGGAATGCCAGCAGATTTAGGTTTAGATTGATATTATGTGAGTAAAAAGTATTGCCTGAAAACTCATTTATTTTTTCTGTACCATTTTCTAATTGAAGTATTTCCTGTTCACCGGAAAAGGGAACCTTCCACCAGGTAGATGCGTGCAACTGCATGTCTTCATTTTCTACGTGCTTTTCTACAGACCACTCACACTCCCAATCAGGGTCCGGGGTATGATACGCGAGTGATATATTGGATACTCCTTCTGAAAAATTTCTGCCATTAGGAAAGATGACAGTTCCAAAATCAACATGAATCCCAGCGCTACCCTTCTCGAGTTCTGAAACTGGAATATGGTCAATTTTTACATTAGAAGTACACCCTGCTAAGAATAGCAGGGTGACAATTATTATTATACGCCTAAGCATTTGCTGTAAGGACAAGCAACTTGTCCGAACGGTCAGCGCTAAACAGTGAGCGTTCTGCTTCTAGCGACCATGTTCCACCCACTGGACGTGCATCTGTGTCAACAGTTGTGTATTCACCTGTTGCCGGGTTGAACCAACGCACAGTGTAACTGGAATATGGTAGTGTTTTAATAGTGGCTGCCTTTCTTGAGCGCTCACTAAAGTACCCAACAACCGTGCTCATGTCTTCATTGGCTGAGAAAAGGGGCTTGCCAAGAAGGTCAGTGCGTGGGGTGAATCCACGTACTCCGGCTATGAAGTTAACCGGACGGAGAGTATGCCATTTTACACTTTCATAGAAATCGCGGAAAATAGTGAGCTGGTCTGCACCTGGAAGGACAAGTCCATCCCACCAAGCCATGTCACCCCAACCTATGCCGCCAACACCGGCTTCCCACTGGAGTTCCCATACACCGAGGCAACCGTAAGTGTACCCACAGCCGCCGCTCTGTATGAGGGTGTAGGCAAGTCTGCGCATCATGTCAGCGGTAATTACGCGTGAGCTAATCTCATTTGAGCCGGCGCCTTCATATAGGCCTTCGCTCTCTATCAGTGGACATGCAGGATATTTTTCACGAAAATCTGTATACATGGTAAAGAACATGTCGTAGTCACCGTGACCGGCTTGGCTCATGGCAAAGTCGTACCAATTTTCACCCTGGTATATGTTTGGTAGAGGTCTGTCTGTAGCGAGGTGCGCAGACTGAAGGTTATGGTAGCCATCTATACGCTCTGTTTCAATGGCGATCTCTCTCCAAGCGTTTACCATATCTTCCTT
>CAZIVK010000456.1:0-1536 GCA_964542515.1 uncultured Oscillospiraceae bacterium
GCTTTGGGACAGTATAATATAGGAGATGAAATTGAGAATCATTTTCATCTCCTATATCATTCTTACTGGGAGGTTCAATATGCGTCCAAAATACAACACTAAACAGCGCGAGCTGATATATAACGTAATTGTTGAAAACAGTCACCTACACATGACTCCTGAGGACATCTACGCCAAGTTGCGTAATAAAGGACAGTCTGTGGGACTGGCTACAATATATAGATACCTGGACATCCTAGTTGCAGACAACACTGTCAGAAAATATCAGTCTGGCAACGGCACAGGTTCATGCTTCCAATACGTTGGGGATCAGGCCCAGTGCCGCTCCCACTACCATCTGGTCTGTAATATCTGTAGCAGTCTGACACATATGGAATGCACCTATATGGACGGCATCTTTGACCACCTGGAGGCCCAACACAGCTTTAAAGTGGACCCGGTTAAAACCGTGGTATACGGTAGGTGCAGCAAGTGCACATTGGAAGGAACTAACTCAGATGATAAATAAACTCAAACTAATTCTTTTAATTACAGTCATAGCACTATTTCTGGCAGGCTGTAGCACACCAAACTCAAACCCAACTCAGAACCCGGACAGTGCTAAAATAAGTATTGTAACCACACTTTTTCCTCACTATGATTTTGCAAGGCAGGTCGCTGGTGAAAAAGCGGACATTACTCTGCTACTCCCCCCTGGAACGGAAAGCCACGCCTACGAGCCCTCACCGGCGGACATCATTACAATCAACCAGTCAGATCTTTTTATCTATACAGGTGAAAACATGGAGGTGTGGGCTGACAGTATAATAAAGGGTGTCTGGAATGACAGCGTAACTATCCTTGATGTCTCCCAAGGTGTTCAACTGAAAGGACCGGAGGACAACCATGAGGGTCATGGCCATGCTGAGGATGAGGATGTTCATATCCATGAATTTGATCCGCATATATGGACAAGCCCCGTAATTGCCAAGGCCATGGTACAGAGTATTGCGGATTCACTCAGCGCAATTGATCCTGATAATGCAGATTACTATTCAGGCAATGCTGAGGCATACCTAAAAGAGCTGAACAAGCTGGATGGAACTTTCCGCCAGGTCATTGCAGAGGGAGCTAGAGATGAGATCTTTTTTGGCGGGCGGTTTGCACTTCTATACTTTGTGGAGGAATACGGGCTCAGCTATGAGGCTGCATTTGCCTCATGCTCCGCTGAAACCGAGCCCAGCGCCGCAGTTATAGCCCACATGATTGATGAAATAAATGAAAATAATGTTAAGTACCTCTTTCACGAGGAGCTCACAGACCCTAGAGTTGCACGCTCCATAGCCAGTGAGACTGGCTCAGAGCTACTACTATTTCACTCTGTTCACAACTTATCAAAAGATGAGTTTGAGAGTGGTGAGACCTACCTGAGTCTTATGTATATGAACGCAGAAAACCTTGCAAAGGGGCTTGAATAGATGAAGCTTGTTGAGTGCCAAAATATTAAGATGGCCTATGACGGACAGATAGCTGTACGTGATGTCAGCTTTTCCGTTT
>CAZIVK010000457.1:0-1535 GCA_964542515.1 uncultured Oscillospiraceae bacterium
TATTAACATTTTAATGAAGGTTAGAGGTAAAGGACAAAACCATATTTCGTGAGAGTTACGATATATGCGGAATCCCTTAGAGCGGAATGTCACTATGTTAATTTCAAGCTTTTTGAAATAGAATAAAAAAACAGAACCACCAATTGTAGATGACAACTACAGTTGGTGGTTCTTTAAGCAAATGAGGTTGGTAGTATAACCTGAGTTTAACAGCTAAAAGAGAAAATAACCCCCAAACTGCCTTTGAGTAGACAGTTTGGGGGTTTTAGGTTTTGCAGAAAAACATAGCACAATTTTCATTTTTTTGAAGAAGCTAAAATATTTTTTATCTCATTTAGGCGGAGCCTCTTTTTAGTAAAATCAATACCGAAAGCTTCTCCAATACAGTCTGAGATATTGCTGCGATAGTCAAACATGTAAAGATTCGTGTGTTCAAGGCTACAGCTAATGTTATTAAGACACTCAATAATCTGTTCAGGTGTAAACATGTGGTCAGTTTTCTTTTGTATAAGGCGTATAATGACCAGAGAAATAAAGCATGTTAGGACATGTGCATTTATTCTGTCTTCGCGGGAGACATGAACTGGCCTAATGTCCAAGTCGCTTTTAGAGACCTTGAAGTTGTCCTCAATGTCAGACAACCCGCGGTATATCTCAATTACTCGCTGAGAATCCATATCTAACTCACTGGTTACGATACAGTAATAACCATCGTATTTGGCATCTTCATTAGCCTTTTCTTCATTGAATATTAATTCTTTGCCTTGGTCTGCATATATCTCTCCGGTCTTCTTGTCATAGTTGATGTTCTTAATATAAGCAGAGGCACCACGTGCTGTACTTTTGTTATGCTTATTGGGATTGGATATGATATCAAGTGCTTTTTTAACGGTTTCAGCTCGTTCTGCACGTGCCTTGTCAGCGTACTTTTTACTCCAGAATACCACTTGCTTTTCATCTATCAGTACAGTCTTTTTGGAACCACTTCTCATAGTGACTTGAATCTCCCTTACCTCAAGGCGAGATTTAACCTTATAGTCGTACCCGTCCTTCAATGCTTTGCCGTCCCGGTCCGTGTAGTCGGCATCATCTAGGACGTATTCCTTAAACTTATTTGAGCCCTTGCGTATGGAGAAGCTAAACACGTAGCCATTTACACGTTTGTCACGACCACCCCCCTTAAGAAAGTATATATTGTCGGAAGATGTGCAACCCATATCCGCAACAGCGATGACACGGCCAGGATTAAACCTTACACAGATATCTCTGAATACGGGAATAAAGGTTTTGCTGTCGTGAGTGTTGCCGGGAAACAGCTTGTAGTAGAGGGGAATCCCGTCTGCATCCATGGCTAAGCCCATCTGTACGATTGGATCAGGGCGGTTGTTCTTTTCCTTACCATATTTACGAAGATTATCGGTATTGTCTATCTCAAAATGAAAGTTGGTAACGTCAAAGTACATCAGCGAAGTGTCCCTGCCAAATTTAGTGCTAATCTGGTCACTGATGAAGCGTTGACACTCTTCGCCTATCTT
>CAZIVK010000458.1:0-1534 GCA_964542515.1 uncultured Oscillospiraceae bacterium
CCTCTTTCATTTGTAGTATAATACCCTGAAAAACTCTGCTTGACATATCAGACCCTCTTTCCTTAGCTATATAACAAAGTCTCCTTATATATTAACCTTTATTCCGATTTATTTCAAGTGAAACTTTACATAATGTAAAAAAATTGTAAAAAGATTCAGAATCTTGCCATATATTCCCTTTTGGAGCGCTAATACCCTTATTATTTCTCTTTATTACAAAAAAACTCCCCTGAGGCGGTAGCAAATACCGCTCAGGGGAGTAAATTTTCCTAAACAATTAGTTGGTGATGGCTTTTTCTGTGTCCTTGTCAAAGAGATGAATCTTTGCAGGGTCAAAAGCAACCTTAATTTTGTCACCATTTTTAGCATTGGAACGGTTGGATACACGGGCTGTGAACTGTCTTCCTTCACAAACAAGGTACAGGAAGTTTTCATTACCCATCTGCTCAACAACCTCAACGTCAGAGTCAATCTGAGCGTCTGGGTATTGGCTTAGGAAAACTTCTTCGTCATGAATATTTTCAGGACGGATTCCAAGGATAACTTCCTTGCCTACATAGGCTAGAACTTCAGGCTTACGGCCTTTGTTCTCAGGGAGAGAAACTCTTGAATTACCAATTTGAGCATAGGTTACGCCGCCTTCATCAATGATGGTAGCGTCTATAGTATTCATCTGGGGTGAGCCAATGAATGTGGCTACGAACAGGTTTGTGGGATACTCATACAGGTACTGAGGAGCTGCAATCTGCTGAATGAATCCGTCTTTCATAACAACTATACGGGTACCCATAGTCATAGCTTCTGTCTGGTCATGGGTAACGTAAATGAATGTTGTTGACAGCCTGATGTGAAGCTTAGTTAACTCTGTCCTCATTTGCGCACGAAGTTTTGCGTCAAGGTTAGAGAGCGGCTCGTCAAGAAGAAAGACCTTAGGATTACGAACTATTGCACGACCTAGTGCAACGCGCTGGCGCTGTCCACCTGAAAGAGCGGCCGGCTTACGGTCAAGCAGATGCTCAATTTCAAGGACGCGGGCTGCTTCATCAACACGGCGCTTGATTTCATCTTTTGGAATTCTGCGAAGCTTTAGTCCGAAAGCCATGTTGTCAAAAACTGTCATATGGGGATACAGAGCATAGTTCTGGAACACCATTGCGATATCTCTCTCTTTTGGTGGGACATCATTACAGAGTTTTCCATCTATGTAGAGTTCTCCTCCACTGATTTCCTCTAGTCCGGCTATCATACGCAGTGTAGTGGTCTTTCCGCATCCGGAAGGCCCTACCAGTATGATAAATTCCTTGTCTTCAACGTCCAGGTTGAAATCTGAAACAGCAACTACGCCGCCTGCATATTTCTTATAGACGCTTTTTAGTGTTACACTTGACATTTATTGTTTACCTCCAAATCATCGCCAAAAAGTATTGGTGTTAGTATATCACACTGATTTTAATCCGTATAGTATCTTAATCAACAAATGTTGAAAACGATTTTTGTTCAACCTGTCCTTAATGCTAAGAAAGTGTTAAGAAAG
>CAZIVK010000459.1:0-1525 GCA_964542515.1 uncultured Oscillospiraceae bacterium
ATTAGAGGATTAGAGATATGAGGTCAGATAAAAACAAAGCTGTCATGATGCTCAAAACAGTCCGCGGTCAGGTTGACGGACTGCTCAAAATGGTTGAGGATGACAGGTACTGCATAGATATCTCAAACCAGCTCATGGCAACACAAGCAATTCTGCGTAACATAAACCGCGCTATACTCCGGGACCACCTTGAGGGTTGCGTTGAGGAAGCTTTTGAAACAGGTAACGGCCATGAAAAGATTGAAGAGATCATTGCAGTCATGGATAAACTAACAAAGTAACTTAAAGGGCCGTGAAACGGCCCTTTAGTCTATTTATTCTTAGCTTTCTCAATCATGCTCTCAAGTATCATGCCGGTATACATAACAGGATCCCTTGTTATTGAGAACGGTGGAGAGTAGGAGAGGTCCAGGTGGAAGAGGTCACTGACCTCAGCTCCAAATGAGAGAGCGGTTACAAAAACGTCATTTCTCTTGTCCACGCCTTCAAAACCAACAATCTGTACTCCTAGGAGAAGACCTGTTTTCACGTCTGCAATGCCCTTTATGGTCATCTCCCTACCACCCATGTACTCCGGTTTGTCCACTTTAACATTGTGGCAGGTCACAACCTCATAACCCAGTTCTTTTGCTTCACGCTCAGAGAGACCGGTCTGTGCCACTGATAGTCCAAATATCTTAAATATTCCGGTTCCCAGGATGCCTCTAAATTCAATGTCCCCCCCGGTAATATTTTCACCCACTATCCGCCCCATTTTGTTGGCGGTAGAGCCCAGCGGACGGAAAACCGGTGTGCCGGACACCACATGGTACTGCTCAGCGCAGTCACCGCAAGAGTATATGCCCGGTATATTTGTCACAAGGTGTTTGTCCACCTTTATGGATCTACCTGCTCCCAGCTCAATCCCAGCCGCCTCAGCAAGCTCAGAGTTGGGGCGAATTCCTGTTGCAAGTAACACCATATCCGCAGGGACTACAGTACCGTCATCTAGCTTTACGCCTTCATCAGTTATTTCAACAGCCGAGACACCGGTATGTACCGACACACCGCTATTCTCTACGTGTTCCTCAACTATTTTTGCCATATCCGGATCCAGACCGGGAGTGACCTGTGGAAGGCGCTCTATCATTACAGAATCAATCCCGATACGTCTGAGGTTTTCACAGACCTCAAAGCCAATAAAACCTGTTCCCACAATTGCGGCACATGTTGGCTTGTGTTCCCCTATATATGCCATAATCCTATTCATGTCGTTGATATTTCTTAAGGTAAAGACGTTATCTCTATCTGTACCGGGGATTGGAGGCGCCGTAGCTCGCGCTCCTGTTGCTATGACAAGTTTGTCATAGTTATCCGTAAACTCCTCACCGTTCAGAAGGTTCCTTACTCTAACTTCCTTTTTTTCAGGGCTGATGGATAGAACCTCATGGGAGGTTTTAACATCCACATTATAAGCTTCTTTAAAGTGAGCGGCGTCACGAGGAACAAGCTCCTTAAAATCATCTATCAAACCGCCCATGTAAAA
>CAZIVK010000460.1:0-1516 GCA_964542515.1 uncultured Oscillospiraceae bacterium
CTGCGGGAGTGGCAGCTGATCACGCAGCTTCACGCTGACGGAACGGTTTTTGGTACCTGCGGCATTGAGGTGAGTGAGATGCTCTTTAAGCTCTCCTACAGCCCTGAAGCCAGCGGTTACGACCGCCTGTTCTGCATGCTGTCCCCCATTGAAGGGGATACATTACGGATTAGCCGTGCACTGTTTGCCGGAGACTTTATACCGGGCCCCACCGCGCCCCAGTGCACAGAAATGAAGGTGTCCTCCGGCTCCGGCTTGAATCCCGGTAAGTTTTACAGTTATAGTCAGCAGGGTAAAGACGGTTACGCAGGACTGCACAAAGCCGTATCAATTTACCCCTCCAACTCTGCATATGCAGGTAATGAGTGGGCCGTTGTTTTGCTAATGCCTAAAGAGGTGTTGGATTCTCTGATTTCATCTAAAAACAGCAGTCTTATTGTGTCTATGCTCGGGCTTATGATAGTGACAATTGCCCTTGCGTCCTTCATTAGTAACAGGTATATAAGTCCCGTGACAGAGGCTCTGGAACTCCTTAAAAAGCCTGTTTCTGCGGCCAAGACCAAGACCAAAATACCTGAAATAGATGACCTAATTGAGTTTTTGGCAGCTCAGGATGAGGTGAGCAACACCCAGGAGCATTCAGTCCTGTTCCAGGAATTTGTTAAAAACATCAAGACTTTGTCCGCGGCGGAAAAGGCTGTCTTTGATCTGTATACACAGGGGCACACGGCCCAAGAGATTGCGGAAATCCTTTGTCTTTCAATCAACACCATCAAGACACACAACCGCCGTATTTACATGAAACTGAACGTCACCTCCCGTAAAGAGCTGATGGTATACATCCAACTTTTGAGGGGGGACGGTTACCTTGTTTAATCTTGCTTTCAGTCGCTCCCCTAGAGGAGAGAGCGTATGTGTAAGTAAAATTCGTAAAAACGTAGAAAAATTAATCATAAATATGCCGATAAATGAAAGCAAGTATTTCGGCAAAACCTAGGTGTGGAAAACCTTACGTAATTGCATCAAAACAAGTGCCTTTATTGTGGAAAACTTGCTCTAGAGGACGTGGGCAACCAGTTTTTGTGAATAATTAAGCGCCCGGAATCTCTAGGTTTTCCACATTCGTGATTGGTAATATGACAGCTCAAAAAAGACCAGATACCCGCTAATTGTGGACGTTTCAGCCCGTTTGGTGGATACTGAAAACAGTAAAAACGAAAGGGCGTGAATAGTGATGGCCAAAGAGTTTGGGCACGTTTCCGAAGCGGAAGCTTGCCCATTTTGATAAGACTGGGATTCGAGCCGAAAGAAAGCTCCATTGGGTGCACTCCGCATCCGATAAGCTGTTCACGTTTCTCTCAGTGGAGCGAAAGCGGGGTGAGGAAGGTATGGATAAGGCTGGGGTTCTCCCCCGATTCAAAGGGACAGCAATCCATGATTGCTGGAAGCCGTATTTCGACTACACCCGCATGTCGCACAGCCTATGTGTCGCCCACATTTTGAGGGAACTTGTTGG
>CAZIVK010000461.1:0-1514 GCA_964542515.1 uncultured Oscillospiraceae bacterium
GCCGTATGGCTATGAAGAACGTACTTTTAGCTACAGAGTCCGGACTCGGTGGTGGTGAGACACCAATCTTCCCAATCCAGATATTCAGAGTTAAAAAAGGTGTGAGCTATAACCCAGAGGATCCAAACTATGACCTGTTTAGACTGGCAATAAGAGTGAGTTCACAGAGGCTTTTCCCCAACTTCTCATTCCTTGATGCCCCGTTTAACATACAGTACTACGTTGAGGGCCGCCCTGAAACTGAAATTGCTTACATGGGTTGCCGCACAAGGGTTATGGGAAATGTATATGACCCAGAGCGTGAGATCTGTAACGGACGCGGAAACCTGTCCTTTACAAGCATCAACCTCCCCAAAATGGCCATTAGAGCCAACAAAAATATCTCATCCTTCTTTGATGACCTGGATCGCAAAATAGACATAGTAGTGGATCAACTACTTGAACGCTTTGAAATTCAAGCCAAGAAAAAGGTAAAGAACTTTCCTTTCCTAATGGGTGAAGGCGTATGGATAGACAGTGACACTCTCGGACCGGATGATGAAATACGTGAAGTCCTCAAACACGGCTCCCTTTCAGTAGGATTTATAGGACTTGCAGAGACACTAAAAGCATTAACAGGCAGCCACCACGGAGAAAACCAGCTCAGTCAGAACCTAGGCCTTGAAATAATTGGCCACATGCGTGCACGTCTGGACAAGGAGAGCCAAAAGAGAGGCCTCAACTTCACACTCCTTGCAACACCCGCAGAAGGCCTATCTGGACGTTTTGTACAGCTGGACAAGAAACAGTTCGGTGAAATTGAAGGCGTAACAGACAGAGAATATTACACCAACAGCTTCCACATACCTGTATATTTCCCAATTAAGGCTGCTGAAAAGATAGCCCTTGAGGCCCCTTACCACGCCCTTACCAATGCCGGCCATATCACATATGTAGAGATGGACGGGGACCCTATGGAAAATCTAGACGCATTTGAGACCGTCATACGCGCAATGTACGAATCCGGCGTAGGATACGGCGCAGTAAACCATCCAATAGATCGTGACCCAATCTGCGGATTCTCCGGTATAATTAAAGACCAATGCCCTGGCTGCGGAAGAAAAGAGGCAGACGGTGTACCTTTTGATAGGATACGCCGAGTGACAGGATACCTTGCAGGAACACTGGACCGCTTCAACAACGCTAAAAGAGCAGAGGAAAGGGACAGAGTTAAACATGGAATCGATTAAGATTGCCGGCAAAGTTCACGACTCCGTGGTTGATGGCCCAGGTCTCAGGTACACACTCTTTGTCCAGGGATGTCCCCACCTATGTGAAGGTTGCCACAATCCTGAAACCCACAACTTTGATGGGGGCACTGAGTACACCATTGAAGATGTTATCGCAGACATAGCAAGTAACCCCCTAATAAATGGTCTGACACTCTCTGGCGGTGAACCACTCTCCCAAGCAGAAGAACTAATCCCAATTGCAGAGTTTGCAAAAAGTGGTAGGGCGAACACCGAGATCTACAC
>CAZIVK010000462.1:0-1507 GCA_964542515.1 uncultured Oscillospiraceae bacterium
CGTGCAGCACATGACATAAAAGGAGTGAGAATTATGGTCATCTTGCGGTCACTCTCGTTTTCAAGGGTGCGGGTGGACATGATAGCCGGAACAGAGCATCCAAAGCCCATAAGGAGGGGAATGAAGGATTTACCGGAGAGACCAAAACGTCTGAACAGTCTGTCCATTATGAAAGCTGCACGGGCCATATAACCGCTGTCCTCTAGTAGGGAAAGAAAGAAAAATAATATTGCGATCTGTGGCAAAAACACAAGAACCCCACCCACTCCGGGGATAACACCGTCAAGGATCAGTGATGACATCCAAGCCTCAACATTGAGATGTACGAATAGCTGGGAGAGGCTGCCACTAATTATGTCATTTATCAGGATATCAACTGCGTCTGAAAAGAAGGTGCCCACGGGCCCAAATGTCATGTAGAACACCAGAGCCATTGCTGACAGAAAGATGGGTATAGCTAAAAATTTGTTGGTTAAAAATACGTCAATTTTATCTGACAGGGTATAGTCCCCATGTTTTACACCTTTTACTACGTGTAGAGCTACAAGGCGAGTTATGTATTTATACCTTGCATCGGCAAGCATTGTCTCTCTGTCTCCCAGCCTGCTTGAAGACTCAAACACTTCAGCTATGCGGTTAATTTCTGACTTTAGTGCCTTGTTGGTATTTAGCCGCTCGTGTATGCGCATATCGTTTTCAAGGAGCTTCACCGCTGTCCAGGTAACGGGTAGTCCAAGATCATTACTTCTATTTTTTATAAGGAGTTCAACTTCCGTTATTGCTTTTTGAGCGTCTGCATTGTAAATTTTATGGATGTTGTCTATAACTTTGACGGGCTTACTAATAGCGTCTATTAGCGCCTCAATATTTTCACCGTTTCTTGCGCTTATAGGAACGAAGGGTATCCCTATCTCCGCTTCCAATGCTGCACAGTCTATATTGCCCCCTCCTGAGTTGACCTCATCGATCATATTTACAGCCACAACTACAGGACGTCCAAGTTCAATTATCGAAAGAGTTAGGTAGAGGTTTCTCTCGATATTTGTTCCATCTATTATGTTTATAATGACATCCGGTCTGTCATCCAAAATATAGTCCCTTGTGACAACCTCCTCAGGGGAGTATGGTGAGAGGGAGTAGATGCCGGGTAGATCAACAATTTTGAAGGCCTGTCCCACCCTATTGAGTGTACCCTCCTTCTTTTCCACGGTCACCCCGGGCCAGTTACCTACATACTGGTTTGAGCCGGTCAATTTGTTGAAGAGGGTTGTTTTTCCGGAGTTGGGGTTTCCGGTAAGTGCTACTGTTTTCATTTGACGTCCTCCACCAGAATATTTTTTGCCTCCTCCTTACGAAGAGACAGCCCATACCCGCGGATGTTAATTTCAATAGGGTCGCCAAAGGGAGCCATCTTGCGGACAATGACCTCAGCTCCTGGTGTGACACCCATATCAATTAGCCTGCGCTTAACCATTCCCTGGCTTAATATATTAGTTATAACGGCCGA
>CAZIVK010000463.1:0-1501 GCA_964542515.1 uncultured Oscillospiraceae bacterium
AACCGTAACTATCAGCGATATTGCGAGTGCCACCACAATAATTGCCTGTACTCCAGCACCCACCCATATGATAATGACAGGCCCCAGAGCAATTTTGGGAAGACTGTTTAACACCACCAGGTATGGTTCCATAACCCTGGATATAAACTTGCTCCACCACAGAACCACTGCTATCAGTGTACCTAGTAGGGTACCAAGTAAAAACCCTACAACAGTTTCAAAACATGTCACACCGATATGTACCGGCAAGCCACTTCCCATCATAGTAATGAAAGTGCTCCATATCCTAGACGGCTGGCTCATGATAAAACTATCAATAACCTGCAGTCTCGCAAGTACCTCCCATAGCGCAATAAATATAACCAGTAGAGATATCTGCGTTATACGTATAAGGGTTTTATTCCTCTTTATACTCCTCAAATAGCTGGCACGCGTGCTGGATATTTCATCAGAGATGTACATCAAGCTCCCCCCAAATCTCATTAAAGTAGTGCCCAAACATGGGGTTATTCCGCTTATCTAGGGGACTCTTTGCGCTCTCATCAAAAGTTATCTTGTGAATCTTCTTTATAGTTGCAGGACGCCTTGTCAGTACAATTATCCTATCGCATAGACTTATGCTCTCAGGAATATCGTGCGTTACCATAATTGTTGTTTTATTTTCCCTCTTAAGTATTTTATAGACATCGTCCGTCAAAGCCAGCCGTGTTTGGTAATCCAATGCTGAGAACGCCTCATCCAAAAGCAGAATCTTTGGCTTTACCGCCAATGTACGTATCAGCGCCACCCTCTGCCTCATCCCACCGGAAAGCTGCGACGGGTATTTATCCTTAAACTCATACAAACCATAGTTCTTCAGGAGCTCCTCCGCAAACTCCACGTTTTCAGGAGTATCCGTCCCCATAATCTCTAGCCCCAACAGCACATTTTTTTTAATTGTGCGCCAATCCAAAAGATTATCGCTCTGCAACATATAACCAATGTCCTGAGAAACCCCGGTCACCGGTTTTCCATCTATATATATCCTTCCACCCGTCGCATCAAACAGACCCGCAATAATAGATAACAAGGTGGACTTACCACTGCCGCTCGGTCCCACAATCCCTATGTATTCACCTTCCTCCACCGAAAAGCTGACATCTTCCAAAGCCTCTACTTCACCATTCTGCGCCTGATACGTCTTACTAATCTGTTCAACCCTTAAAATTGAACCCATACACATCACTCCACTTTTACCATATACTTCATTATATAGCAGACAACCTTCTAACGTGCGAAGCAAAAGTATTGTAAATATTTCTGTTAAGGCATATACTATTAGTATAAACACAATCCGAGAGGAGAATTTCTATGAAAGCAGACAAACTTTATAACAAATGGTTAATAATCCTACTCCTCGTCGCCTTTGTGCCGCTCACTGTCTTCTTTACAAAGTCGTGGTTTGATAACACACGTAAAGTCACAATTGCCGGAGACGTATACACCCTGACCGAATCCACAT